>CAMTYC010000033.1:0-8748 GCA_947085865.1 uncultured Moraxellaceae bacterium | reverse complement strand
TATGAACTTAGGACCTCGCCGGCAGCGTTTATTGTGGTTGTCAGTGGCCTTGAGTGCTGCGGGCTACTTAGTCTTTGCGTTATGGTCAGGTTGGCAAGAGGTTTGGGCCGCGGTTAAGCAAATTGGCGCCTGGCCTATCGTGATTGCTTTGTTGTTATCGCTAGTGAATTACGGTTTGCGCGGTGAGCGCTGGCATTTGTTTCTGCAGCGCTGGCATTACAACGTGCCACGCCTACTCAATCAGCGTATTTATTTCGCAGGATTTGCGTTAACTACCACCCCGGGCAAAGCCGGTGAGCTAATTCGCAGTGTGTTCTTGCGGCCTTATGGTGTGGTTTGGCACCGTTCCGCCGCCATGTTTTTTAGCGAACGTTTAGCAGACTTGGTCGCTATCGTTATTTTGACAGCGCTGGGGCTGACTTACTTGCCACAGGGTGAATGGGCGTTTGTGCTGCTGATGGTGGTGTTGTTTGGCTGCTTATTGTTATTGCGCACGCGCTTTCCTGAAAACCTGTTACGCCGTGTTGGTGGCCAGCGTAAAAGTGTGAACTGGCTAGCGGATGTGGCATCTAGTAGCAGACCGTTATGGCAAGGTCGTCTGTTGTGGCAGTCGCAAGGTTTAAGTTTAGTGGCGTGGTTTGCTGAAGGGATTGGCGCATGGCTTATCTTGCGTACCCTGATGCCAGAAATCAGCATTGAAGCAGCATTGTTTATTTATGGCTTTGCTATGTTGGTCGGTGCCTTGAGCTTTTTGCCCGGTGGTCTGGGTGGTACTGAAGCCACGATGACCGGCCTATTGGTTTTGCAAGGTTTGGCGCTGCCAGAGGCGGTAGCTGCGACGGTTATTATTCGTCTGGCTACGCTTTGGTTTGCAGTAGCGTTAGGCATGATTGCGGTATTGAGCCTGCCACCAGCACCCGCCGCCAGTGATGCGCATTTGTAGGATGTAGTGATGCTTAATCAAGCGATGACACGATGGTTAAATGCACCGTGGGCCATTATTGTTACCACGTTGTTGTTGATTAAAGTCAGCCTTGCCTGGGCGTTGCCCATGACGGGTGATGAGGCCTATTTTGTTTTCTGGGGCCGTTATCTCGATTATGGCTATTACGATCATCCGCCGATGGCTGGCTGGATGATGTGGCTGCAATTATTAGTCAGCGATCATCGGGTCTGGTTGCGCATGCCGGGCTTGCTCAGTGAGCTCATTATTGCCTGGGCGTTTTACCAGCTTATGCAGCCCTTTGATGCGGTTAAAGCGCGCTGGTTAGCACTGCTACTTTTGCTCAGTCCAATGAGCCTGCTCAATGTTTTTACCCTCACTGATACTGGCTGCATATTATTTGCGGCACTCTCGTTTGTGGCTGCCGCGCGTGGCCTGCTAACAAACCGATTGTTATGGGCTGCATTGGCCGGTGTTGGTCTTGGGTTGGCATTTTTGTCCAAATACTTCTCTGTCTTATTGGGTATTGGATATCTCATTTTTTACTTTGCGGTAGCGCCTGCGTATTGGCGGCATGGTGTCGTGCTGGTGTTGGCGGCCATCCCCTTTGGCCTGCTAAATCTGCATTGGAATTTGATGAACTGCTGGAGCAACCTGCTGTTTAACTTGGTTAATCGCAATGAAGACAGCTCTGGTGTGCAATGGGCGGCATTAGTTAGTTACGTGGTGATGATGGCCTATGTATTACTACCGCCGGTTATTCGTGGGCTTTATCAGGTTCGCAGCCAAGTGGCAGAAGCGACTATTCAGCCTGTTTTACGCTTAGCGGCAACGCTAGCAGGCACTGCATTGTTGGGCTTTTTGCTAGTCAGCTTGGGCAAAAATATCGGCTTGCATTGGGTGTTGTGGTTCCATCCATTCTGCTTATTGCTGTTATGGCGCCTGCCATTGGCACGCTGGCAGCAAATCACTCGGCAAATCAGTTGGTATGGTGTGGCTCATGTGCTGATTGTGCTGTTGATTGTGGCAATGCCGTTATCGGTATGGAGCGGCAAGCCTAAACTACAGCGCGATATTTTAGCGGCCTATGAAGGTGAGCAAATTTTAGTGGTCGCGCGAGCCAAGGCTGCTGAACTAACAGCAGCTAATGTTGGTCAGCTCGCCTTGGCTACTCAGGGTTATACCGCCTCGTCTGTATTGTCGTATTTAGCACGAGAGCCGGTCATGGTGATGGGTACTGGCTCTAAATATGCTCGCCAAGACGACTTTATTACCGACTTCCGTAATCTAGATGGTGAGTCTGTCTTGTTGTTTTTGAAGCGTCCACGTGAGGTGGAAACTGCTGCGCCGTGGTTTGCCGAGTATCAGTTGTTTCAAGTTGAATATAAAGGCCTGACGTTTGATTTCTTGCTCGGCCAAGGCTTCGATTATGCCGTTTATAAGGACATAGTTTTAACAGAGGTTCGCGATAACTATTATCGTTTCCCCGATTGGTTGCCGGACTGCCGTTGTGACTTTGTTAGCCGATATTTTGGCGAGGCCGATGGCGTCGCTCCAGACACAACAGGGTCGCCACAAAAATAATGATGGTGCCAGCAACCGCGAAACGGTCTGGCACTTCACCCCAAATCAGCCAAGCCCAAACGCCGGCAAATACAATGGCTTGATAGGCTGCCGGGCCAATTTTACCGGCTGGCGCTAAGCTATAGGCACGTGACATCGCCAATTGGCTGAAGGTGGCTAATACACCGGCACCCACAACTAGCATCATTTCTTCTGCCGTTAGCGGGCGCCAAGCCCAAAGCATGGGTATGGCTGAAATTAGTGCTGATATTAGCGAGAAATAAAATACGATGCGGGTGGTCGGCTCTGTGCGCGAGAGTGAGCGCACCGTAACAAATGCCATGGCAGCCAACAGACTGGCGCTGATGCCAATGCTGGCCATAAAAAGGCTGCCGGTAGCTGCTGGTCGACAAACCATAATCACGCCCACTAAGCCCATAACCGCCGCAACACCCATGCGCGGAGTCATGCGTTCACGCAAAAACAGCCAAGCCACCAAGGGTATAAAAATCGGTGATGAATAGGTAAAGACCATTGCGCTAGAAAGTGGCAGGTTGGCGATGGCATAAAAAAATCCATACATGGCAGCCAGGCCAACCAGTGCGCGCCAAAGGTGTTGCAGTGGCACGGATGTTTTTAATAACCCGAGACCATGCACAGCAATTAACGGCAGCAGCATGATGGTGCCGGTTAGGTTGCGCATAAATACAATGGTTTCATTATTGACGCTGTGCGAGGCCATGCGAATGAGTACGCCCATGGCGGAAAAAAGCAGGGCAGATAAGGTGAGCAGGGCCAGACCACGCACAATTGACTGGGTTGGTGCTTGGTAGTGCATGGGGCTTAATTCTCGCGCAAGCGTTTACGGTGGCGAAGCCTAGCAGATTCTGCTGAATTGGCGTACAATCCGCGACCTTCTGTCTCCAGTCGATTTCTGTGGCGCTGGGACAGACCGAATTACCACAGAAACCTGTTGAGGAAGTTAACCATGGTTACTATTCGTTTAGCTCGTGGCGGCGCCAAAAAGCGTCCATTTTATTCAATCGTTGTAACAGACAGCCGCAATGCGCGTGATGGTCGCTTCATTGAGCGCGTTGGCTTCTTCAACCCGGTTTCACGCGGCCAAGAAGAGCGTCTGCGCTTGAACGGTGAGCGTTATGCTTACTGGGTATCACAAGGTGCGCAGCCATCTGAGCGTGTTGCTCAATTGGCCAAGGATGCTCTGAAGAGCGCCTAATGCTTATGTCGACAACCCCAGACCGTGACAGCTTAATGCAAGTGGGTCACATCCATAATGCCTATGGCATTCAAGGTTGGGTCTGGGTGATGTCGCGCACCGATCCGATAGCCAATATTTTTGACTACGCACCTTGGTATGTTGAGACATCCACCGGCTTTCAGCTGGTTGAGTTAGCAGCCAAGCGCAGTCAAGGTAAAGGGTTGGTAGCGAAAGTGGCAGGTTGTGAAGACCGTAACGCAGCTGAAAAGCTGTTGGGGCTGCCTATTTGGGTGCCACGCTCCTCGCTGCCAAGTTTGGCAGACGACGAGTATTACTGGTCTGATTTGATCGATATGCAGGTGATTAATGAGCAAGGTGTCTTGCTGGGTCGCCTGCATGCCATGATGGAAACAGGTGCCAACGACGTGATGGTGTTGCGTGCTTGTGAAGGCAGTGTGGATCAAGCGGAGCGTTTGCTACCTTGGTTGCCAGGCCAAGTGATTCGTTTTGTTAATCGTGAGCAAAAACGCATTACGGTTGACTGGGATCCGACGTATTTAGTTGATTGAGGGCACTGCCATGTGGGTTGGCCTGATTACGTTGTTTCCGGACATGTTCCGGGCGATTAGTGAATCAGGGGTCACCGCGCGAGCAGTAGCTTCGGCGAAGCTAACCTTAGCAAGCTGGAACCCAAGAGACTTTACTGAGGACAACTATCGACGTGTGGATGATCGCCCATATGGTGGTGGTCCCGGCATGTTGATGCAGATTGAACCCCTGCGGCGCGCGTTGGCCGCTGCAAGGGAGGCCGCGAAAGCGCAGGGCTTAACACCAACGGTGATTTATTTGTCACCACAAGGTCAGGTGTTAACTCAGGCGGCGGTGAAAACACTTTCAACTGAACAGCAGGCGTTAATTTTGCTGTGTGGTCGTTATGAAGGTGTTGATGAACGCTTAATCGCGAGTGAAGTCGACGCCGAATGGTCGATTGGTGATTATGTGTTGTCCGGTGGTGAGCTGCCGGCCATGGTGTTGATTGACGCGGTAGCGCGTTTGTTGCCAGGTGTGTTGAACAGCGCAGCCTCGGCAGAAGAAGATTCGTTTGTGGATGGTTTATTAGATTGTCCACATTATACCCGTCCTGAAGTCTATGACGGGGTAGCAGTGCCAGAGGTGTTGTTGAGCGGAGATCATGCCGCTATACGCCGTTGGCGCTTGCAACAAAGTTTATGGCGTACACAGCAGCGACGGCCTGATTTATTGGCCAAGCGATGTTTAAACGCCGAAGAACACGCCTTGTTGGCGGCGATGGTTAATAAACCAAAACCCTAACGGTGTGCACGTGGATCATAAGCGCTTAGCCTCTGTGATCTTAGTCTGATGGGTCAGAATGCGCTTAGCCTCTGTGACCGGAAGTGGAGAGACAAACCATGAGTGGCAAACACCCCCTGGTTCAAGCAGTAGAAACCGCCCAGCTGAAGCAAGATATTCCATCATTTGCTCCAGGTGACACGGTTGTTGTTCAAGTGAAAGTTAAGGAAGGCGATCGTGAGCGTCTCCAGGCCTATGAAGGCGTGGTTATTGCCATCAAAAAACGCGGTCTGAACTCAGCTTTCACCGTTCGTAAGATTTCCAATGGTGTCGGCGTGGAACGTGTGTTCCAGACGCATTCGCCAGTGGTTGCGAGCATTGAAGTTAAGCGTCGCGGTGATGTTCGCCGTGCCAAGCTGTACTACCTCCGTGATCGTTCAGGTAAATCTGCACGTATCAAAGAGAAGCTGGCACCACGCGCGCCTAAGTAATTACTTCGGTAATGCTAAGGCGGCTTATGCCGCAGCTAAAGATGCTGTTAAAGAAAGAACCCACCTTATGTGGGTTCTTTCTTTTCTGCCCACGGTCTATAGTGTTTATATGACAGAGTCGACTTTAGTCCCGTCCGAATCCGATGCTTTACTCACTGCCTTCCGCCATCAATTGTCGGCTGAAGGTTTAAGTGTGCATACCCGCAAAGCCTATGTCTCGGATCTGGCCTTAGTAGCGCAGTGGTGGGCACCCAAATCGTTAAAATCATTAGATGTCGCCGCTCTGACGGCTTATTTTGCTGATGCTACCGTGATGGCTAAAAGCCCACGCTCGTTGGCACGACTGCAATCGGCTTGTCGTCGAGCCTGGCAGGGTTGGTTAAAGCGCGGTCTTGTACAGGAAGACATCACCATTAATTTAGAGTCGCCACGCCTAGGGCGGCCACTGCCAAAAGACCTATCTGAGGCAGATGTTGAGGCATTACTCGCTGCACCGGACACAACCACGGCCTTAGGGCTGCGTGATAAAGCCATGATCGAGCTGCTGTATGCCTGTGGTTTAAGGGTGAGTGAGTTAGTGAACTTGCCGGTAGCCGCATTAAATTTATCGGCCGGTTATTTACGTGTCATGGGCAAGGGCCAAAAGGAGCGCTTAGTACCGTTAGGGGAAGAGGCTGGATTATGGTTGCAGCGTTATATTGAACAAGCGCGACTGGAGTTGCTGGCGGGTAAAGTAGTGGCAGCGTTGTTTGTGAGCCGACGTGGTAGCGCGATGACACGCGAGAACTTTTGGCATTTAATTAAACGCTACACCTTGCTGGCCGGCATTAACAAAGTCGTTTCGCCACATACATTGCGCCATGCTTTCGCAACGCATTTGCTCAACCATGGCGCGGACTTGCGCGTTATACAGCTATTGTTAGGGCATAGTGATTTATCGACCACACAGATCTACACCCATGTGGCGCGCCAACGTTTACAAACATTACATGCACAGCACCATCCGCGAGGCTGACTTATATGCTCGCAATGCCGTATGCTCTTTGCGCTAAAGAATAGGAGAATAAAATGGGTTTATTGAATCGACGTTGGTTGGCTTGTGTCATGGTGACCTCCGCGCTGATGACAGGCTGCCTGCAAGCGGATGACTCAGATAAAAAAGCAGAAAAGCCCAAGGCCACTGCAACCGCTAAAGCAGCCAGCGGCAACTTTTCTGAAGTTCGTGCCAGTTTGTTGGGTTTCTCCCCAGATGTGCCTATTCAAGACATTCGCGCCAGCAGTATTCCAGGCTTAGTGGAAGTGGAGCTGGACAGCGGCATTATTTATGTCAGTGAAGATGGACAATATTTGGTTCGCGGTGATATCTCTCGTTTTGAAGGCAAACGCTTAGTCAGTTTGACTGATGAAGCCATGGGCCGTAAGCGTGTTGAGCTCATGAAGACGCTTAATCGCAAAGACATGGTGGTTTTCCCTGCTCGAGGCAAGGCAAAAGAAGTTATTACGGTATTTACCGATACCGACTGTGGTTATTGCCGTCGTTTGCATGAAGAAGTGCCTGCGATGAATCGTATGGGTGTGGAGGTGCGTTATTTAGCCTACCCACGCAATTTGCCGCGCACTGGCCCTGATAGTGGTACCAGTAAAGTAATGCGTGATATTTGGTGCCACCCAACACCAGACAAAGCGATGACGATTGTTAAAGGTGGTGGTCGAGTGGCTGATGGCAAAGCAAGCTGTAAAGCGCCGATTGAAGCGCAATACGCTCTAGGTCAAAAAATGGGCGTGCAAGGTACGCCAGCCATCTTTACTAGCAAAGGCGTAAATGTGGGTGGTTATGTCACTGCCGCGCAATTGGCCGAGCGTTTACAGCTGAAATAGCAGAGCGGAACGTTCGACAAATCATAGGCTGCCGTTATAATGCGCAGTCACTTTTTGCAACGCCGGTTATCGCCGGCGTTGTCTTATTTAAAACATCAGGTGGGCTTGTGAAACCGGTCAATATTGGAATCGTCGGACTTGGCACCGTCGGCGGCGGCGCCTTAAATCTTATTCGCGATAACGCGGCAGAGTTGTCACGTCGCACAGGTCGTACCATTGCCGTTTCGCATGTGGGCTGTCGTCGTCCACGTCCAGACTTAACGGCATTAGGCATTGTCGTTAGCAGCGATATTATGGCGGTGGTGCAAGATCCAGCGGTTGATATTGTGGTTGAAGTGATTGGCGGCATTACCGATGCTCGCGACCTGGTGCTGGCTGCAATTGCCAATGGCAAACATGTGGTAACTGCCAACAAGTGGTTATTAGCCGAACATGGCAATGAAATTTTTGCAGCTGCTGAAGCAAAGGGTGTGCATGTTGCATTCGAAGCAGCGGTTGCCGGTGGTGTGCCAATTATTAAAGTGTTGCGTGAAGGTCTAGCAGCCAATCGTGTGGATTGGTTAGCGGGCATCATCAACGGTACTGGCAATTTTATTCTGACCGAAATGCGTGAAAAGGGTCGTGACTTTGCGGATGTGCTGGCAGAAGCGCAGGCCTTAGGTTATGCCGAAGCTGATCCTGCTTTTGACGTTGAAGGTAACGATGCTGCACACAAGCTCACCATCATGGCTTCGCTAGCTTTTGGTGTGCCGCTGCAATTCAGTAAAGTGTTTATGGAAGGCATCACTAAGTTAACCCGTGATGATGTTGCTTATGCTGAAGAGCTTGGCTTCCGTATTAAGCACTTAGGAATTGCTCGTCAGTCCGCTAAAGGTATTGAGCTGCGTGTGCATCCCACCTTGATTCCACAAGATCGTTTGATTGCCAATGTGAATGGCGTAAAAAACGCAATTCTGGTGCAGTCAGACCCTGTTGGTCCAACCTTGTACTACGGTGCAGGCGCTGGTGCGGGCCCAACAGCCTCAGCCGTGGTTGCTGATGTGGTGGATTTGGTGCGTGCTTTAACGGCTGAAAAACTGCACTGCGTGCCGCACTTGGCCTTTATGCCGCATGCCATGGCCGATACCCCTATTTTGTCTATGGACGAAGTGGTTACTGCCTATTATTTGCGTTTGCAAGCGCTGGATCGCCCAGGTGTGTTGGCGGATGTAACGCGTATCCTCAGCCAGCATGGCATTAATATTGAAGCGATTTTGCAAAAACCAGCTGACACTGCTGAAGGCACTGTGCCGGTCATTATTTTGACAAAGTTAGTGGTTGAGCGTGAAATGAACGCTGCCATC
>CAMTYC010000032.1:0-4985 GCA_947085865.1 uncultured Moraxellaceae bacterium | reverse complement strand
GGCGGCTTAACGCGCAGCCTAATGCACAGCCTGTCGAAGGTGGCCGCACAAGACCAAGCTACTGCCACGCGTTTTCAGGATTTAGGTTTGCCGGCAGAGAAAATGAGCGTGACCGGCAGTGTAAAGTTTGATTTGAGCCTGCCTGATGATCTACCGCAACAAGCAAAACAACTGCTAAGCCAGTGGCGCTTGCAGGAGCGCGAGGTATGGGTGGCGGCGAGCACTCACGAAGGCGAAGATTATCAAGTGTTAAGTGCGCACCAGAAGCTTTTGCAGTCCAGCCCCGATGCCTTGCTTATTTTGGTGCCGCGCCATCCTGAACGTTTTCAGCAAGTGGCTAATGTCGTGATGCAACATTCGTTTGAAATGTCTAGGCGCAGCCAGCAGCAAACGGTTGGTCCACAGACTCAGGTGTTATTGGCTGACACGATGGGTGAGCTGTTGTTGTGGTTGGCTATGGCCAATGTGGCTTTTGTGGGCGGCTCGTTAGTGCCGGTGGGTGGGCACAACACTCTAGAGCCACTAGCGCTGTCTGTGCCTACATTAACCGGCCCACACTATATGAATTTTCAAGTGATCAACGATGCGTTGATTAAAGCGGGTGCGTTGGCTGTGGTGCAAAACAGCGATGAGCTGGCAGATGCCGTGTTGCAGCTACTTAACGACACTGCCTTGGTGCAACAACGTCGGTTAGCTGCGGAGCAGGTGATGTCGGCCAATCGTGGTGCGGTGCAGCGTCAATTAGCCCTGCTGCAACAGTTGCTTGAGCGGCCAGCATGAATCGACTGGTGTTTAGTGCCGAGCAAGTCGTGGCGGCGGCCAGTGAAACGGTTTTGCGGGTGCGAGTCTCTGGCCGACAACTGACCCATTTGCATGATGTGCACCGTGCTCAGCTGGGTGATAGTTTAAGAGTTGGGCAGCTGCATGGAAAGTTAGGACAAGCCACTGTGTCTGAACTCACTACACACTATGCTGAGCTGGATGTGACCCTAGCAGAACAGCCGCTGCCGAAAGCAGGTATCACTTTGTTGTTAGCCTTACCTCGGCCAAAAATGCTGAAGCGCATTGTGCAAATGGTGACGACTTTAGGTATCGATGAGTTGGTGCTGTTAAATAGTTATCGCGTTGAAAAAAGCTATTGGCAAACGCCCTTTTTACAGGCTGAAGCTTTGCAGGAGCAGTTGCTACTCGGTCTTGAGCAAGCAGGCGATACTATCCCGCCAACCATTACCCTGGCGCAGCGGTTTAAACCGTTTGTGGAAGACGAGTTGCCGGCTTTACTTCAGGGCAAGCAAGGGTTTGTTGCACACCCAACGCAGGACGCCTTGGCTTGCCCCAGTGATTTGGATGAGAAATTACTGATAACCATTGGCCCTGAAGGTGGTTTTATTCCATATGAATTCGAAAAGCTGCAAGCGGCAGGTTTGCAGGCTATTCATTTAGGGCCACGGATTCTTAGAGTCGAGACGGCCGTTCCGGTGATACTGGGCCGCATGCGGGGTTATTCGGTTTAACGACCTGCATAAACACCACCAAGGGCGGCAAATTTGAGGCTCGTGGCCATGCCAGCTCAATCCGTTCTGCGGCTAAGGCATCTTCGGCTAGCTCAATAGATAAATCGGGTGGAGTGTCTTTTTCTAACCAAACCAATAAAAAGCCACGCTTGTCAGCATCTAAAGCCGATAACCACGTGCTAAGTGTAAAATTACCGTCGACTAATACCGACGGTCGCGCAGGGTGACGGTAAGCAATAAGCCCAGCCAACCAGTTATCACCGGATACAATGCGCAGTGGACAGTTTGTGTGAAGAGACCACTGCGTTTGCGCTTGATTTGCCAAGGCAACGTCAGGCCAGCCGGTACGTGATGCTTTATTACTATTTGCATCTCCCCACAACGCTTTGCCGGCATATGCACTCAGTACAATGGTGGAAAGACACAGCACAGTTACAAGCAAGTTGCGCAAACGCTTTTCAGCATCATTAGGTAAGTGCCAAGCCAGCCATAGTCCGATTAATGAGAGCATTGGTGTGGCCCACATGGCGCGAGGTTCTTCGCCCATGATGAGGGAAACCAAGGCCACAAAAAGCAAAGGGGCAAAAGTAAACCATCGTAAAAATGCCGGAGACGAAGCATTAAGCTGGCGCAGGCCAAGACACAGCATTAGCACAATAAGTACCAGTACATTAAAACCCTGCACTAGTAAAAAATTAAGTGGATCTAGAACCTGCTCAAACAGTGAGCTGGCGTCGACTGCGCGTTCATCTAAATAATGAAAGGGTAAGAAGTTATGATTTTGCAGCCAGATCGCATGCGGCAGCATAAGTGCGATTAACACTACTAAGAAAAACCCCATGCCTTTGCTAAGCACTAGGTGTCGATAGGGTGCCTGCAACAAAAATATAAAACCAAGTGCAATCAGCACTGCAAAAGAATATTTACTGTATAGGCCGGCAGCTGAAATCACGGCCAAAACAAACCAGCGCCATAGAGCAGGCCTATCTATTAGTGTGTGCAAAAAGTAAATGGCCGCAGCCCAAAGCGGCATTTGGGCCACATTGTGATTGAACTCCACACTAGACCATGTAAAAAAACTAACCCCGACCAGCCCTAGTGTGCCAGCAGCAGCTTTCCACTCGGGCATGAGTCGGCGACCCAGCAAAAACACAAAAAGGTATGTTAAGGCAATAAAGGTTTGGCTTAAGAAATAGGGACCAATGTCACCCAGCAATCGAAAGCTGATCTCGACTAACCATGAAGGTAGTGGTGGATGTTTGTAGTATCCCCACTCAAACTCACGCCCCCAAGACAAGCCTTCGCGAACCACATCCAGTGGCAGGCTGACGTTTACCAACCAAGGCAATAGGCTCCAGGCGAGTAGCTGAAATACGATTAGGGCGATAACACATTGGCGAGCGTTCCATGTCATAACGATGCTCTACTTCACCAACCACGCATTAATTCGTTCAATCAGTGGCTCGGCCAACATGCCGGCGCTGGCATGTAGGCGCAGGGTATTCACAATGTAGTCGTAACGCGCATTGGCATAGTCACGTTTGGCTGCAAACAGTGCTGTTTCAGCCAGCAACACATCTACAATGTTTCGTGTGCCCGCTTTGTAGCCTGCTTGTACAGCATCATAGGCTAACTGTGCCGAGGCTTGTGCTTGCTCGCGTGCTTGTAGGCGGAAGCTATCTGCTTTCACGGTTAAAAAGCCTGTGCGTGCGTTATTTACCACTTGGTGCTCGCGAGCTTTCGCCACTGCTTCGGCGGCATCAGCTTGCAGGCTAGCTTGTTTAACACTGGCTAAGGTGCGGCCACTGGCAAATAACTCCCATTGCGCTTCGATGCCAATCACTTCGTTGCTACCGGAATTAAAAAGAATTGAAATGTTTTCGTTGCTTACATTTTTGTTTTGACGATCACTATAACTTGCAAATAAATCGACTTGCGGAAGATAACCACCACGTTGCGCTTGGCGATTAGCTTTGGCTGCTTGGGTATTAAGGCGTGCAGCAATTAAGCCGGGGTTACGTTCACGTGCCAGCTGTGTCCATGCATTGGCATCATCAGGAATGGGGGCCTCAAGCGGTAGTGTTTCTTGCAAACGTGCTAGCTCACCAATATCACGACCAACCGCGGCGTTGAGTACTTCTCGTGCGCTGTTTAGCGCGATTTCAGCACTGATACGAAGGGCGGTGGCATTGTCGCGCTGGGCACTGGCTTCAAGCACGTCAGTACGCGCCACTACACCGACTTTAAAACGAGCATCTGCTTGTTCACGTTGGCGTTCTAGTGCTGCTTCCTGTGCTTGTGCTAGATCTAAGTTATCTTGCGCTCGCAGCACATTTAAATAGGCTTCAGCTACCGCTAAAAAAAGTGTTTGGGTCTGGTCGGCGGCATCGGCTTCCGACTGTGAGCGCAACGCTTTGGCGGCTTGATGTTGATGCCATGCATCCCAGCGAAACAATGGCTGAGTGAGTTTAATGGTGTATTGCTCACTACGGTAATCGGTTGAGGTATTGCTCACAACGCCGGTCAGTAGGTCGGGGCGTTCTTGTTTCAAGGTAATGTCACTAATACTGCCGCCGGCCACAACACGCGGCAATAACGCCGAGCGTGAAATCGTGGTGCCCTGTTCAGCGGCAGCCTGAGTAGCGCGCACAGCAGCCAGATTGGGATCAAATTGATCGGCTAAGCGCAGTGTATCGAGCAAGTCTAAGCGGGTGTCGGCATAGGTTGGCAGTGTTACTGTTAAAGCCATCGACAAAAGCGTTAAGCGCATTAACATGAAAGATACCCGTGAGTATGTTGGCGTTGCTTGAGCCTAGTGCTCAAGGCCTAAAATGGCAAGGCTTGGTCAGGAATTTAACAGTCTGGTTGTGACCTCGCTATGCGGCACTATATAGTGCATGGTCTTTGTATACTCATTACTCGTAGGTCTGCCTGATGAACTCGCCTGAAAACACCTTTTTTGAACAAGCCGCCAAGGTTGATGCCGCTGCTATTAAGCCGCTACCTAATTCGCGCAAAATCTACATTACCGGCTCGCGCCCAGATATTCGCGTGCCACAACGCGAGATTCGCTTGTCTGCTACTTCAACTAGCATGGGCGGTGAGCGTAACTCGCCGATTCAGGTCTATGACACATCCGGCCCTTACACCGACCCTTCAGTAACTATTGATATTCGCCAAGGCTTAAACGCAGTGCGTGAAAACTGGGTGTTAGAGCGTGGTGATGTGGAGCGCTTGGAGGGTGTCAGCTCCAGCTTTGGTCGTCAGCGTGAGTTAGACATTGCCACTGAACACTTACGTTTTGCCCATCGTCGGGCACCTATGCGCGCCAAAGCTGGCGCTAATGTGTCGCAAATGCATTATGCCAAACGCGGCATCATCACCCCCGAAATGGAATACGTGGCCATTCGTGAAAACCTATTGCGAGAGCAAATCATCGACCAAGGTGGTTTGATGGATCATCAGCATGCC
>CAMTYC010000031.1:0-21163 GCA_947085865.1 uncultured Moraxellaceae bacterium | reverse complement strand
TGAGGGTTGGCCGGGATTCGCGCCAAATCCGCCAAAACAACCTTAAGTAATTGATACTAAAGATTAATCAAGTCAAAGCTCCGAGTGCGGCACGAAAGCGCTGCTGTAACACATGAGTATACTTTCGTGCCATCCCGTCACCACGACAACCCTTACCTTTCTCGTTCAGAATTTTTCTGGCCGTAGCACGTCGATGCTGCTCACGAACAAGATCATGGCGTAATTGTCGTAGTAATGCTTCTGTAGGTAGGTGGCAATTGTTGCGGCCGTATCGGCATCGCACACCACCTCAATGCTAGCTCATCAAGCCGCCACCTCGAAGCAGGAACTGCCTGACATCATCAATATCCTCATTGAAGAGCTGGTTCGTCGCCGTTATGAGCTACCTAGCTTTACACGGCTCAGCCGCCTGGCGCAGCAGGCCCGTGCCAACGTCAACGAGTCGATTTATCAGAGTGTCTGTAACGCGTTATCAGCCTCTGCCACAGAGCGGCTGGATCAGCTATTGGAGCCTCAGGGACGCAGTGCTTGGGATGGCCTCAAGCGCGAACCCAAGCGTCCCGGTGCTCGTGAGGTTGCAAGCTTTCTCAAACATATCAACGGACTGATTGAGCTGGCCGATGGACTTCCCTTGCTGACAAATATCGCGATCAGCAAACGCACCCAGATGGTGCTGGAAGCACGAGCACTTGATATTGCCGAAATGCGGGCGATGAAGGCCAGCAAGCGCTACACCTTGGCTGTGCTCATGGTGCAGTCGCAGCTGCAGAAGGCCATGGATGACGTGGCCGAAATATTCATCAAAACCCTGCGCAGCCTGCATCGGATTGCCGAGGAACGCTTGCAGCAGTATCACCTGACCCATGTCAAACAGGTAGACCGACTGATCGGCCAATTCCGGGAGGTGCTCACCACCCTGCAAGCGCCTTTGCCGTCGGATGAGCGCCTCGCGCAGATCGATGAAACCCTTGAGGGCGATCCTGCCCCGTGGATCATTCAATGCGATGAGCACATGGCCTTCGCAGGCAACAACTATTATCCGTTCATGCTACAGCCATACCGCAGCAAACGCTCGCTACTGTTCCAGTGTCTGGACGTACTTGCACTCAAGTCCAGTTCGCAGGACGACGCGCTGCTGCAGGCGGTTGACTGGCTGCAGCAGCATCGCAACAGCCACCGCGAATCCCTCGCGCTCAGCGCAGATGAGTTTGCCGAAATGGCCCTGGCGGGGCTGCCCGAGAAGTGGCGAAAACTGATCTTCGCCAAGGGCGACACTGCCAGCAGTCAGACGTTGATTCATCGTAAGTATTTTGAGCTCTGCATCTTCTCTCAGGTGATGCAGGAGCTGAAATCCGGCGACCTCTACGTTGAGCACAGTGATCAATACGACGATTACCGCGAACACCTGGTGAGCTGGGATGAATATCAGGAGGAAGTGCTGCGCTACGGCGAGCTGGTGGGCATGGACGTCGATCCGGCCGCGTTCACCCAAGGCCTGCGCGACCAGTTGAGCGAGATCGCACAAAAAGTCGACGACCGCTTTCCGGATAACGAGCATGTGGATCTGACTGAATCCGGGCTGCTGATTAGGCGAACCGAACGGAGGGAGCCGCCGCCCCAGCTGCCCATCATCGATCAAGCCATCACGGCAACCGCTGAACCCAAAAGTATCTTGGATATACTGACTGAAACAGAGCGCTGGCTTGACTTGCACCGTCTGTTTGGCCCGCTCTCTGGCTTTGAGGCCAAGCTCGATGAACCACGTAAACGCTTCATCACTACACTGTTCTGTTATGGCTGCAACCTAGGAGCATCCCAAACCGCGCGCTCGGTTAAAGGTTTCAGTCGAAAACAAGTGGCCTGGCTTAATCTCAAGCACGTCACCGAAGAGCGGCTCGACAAGGCCATCGTGGCGGCTATCAACGCCTACAACCGCTTTGCCTTACCGCGTTATTGGGGGACTGGGAAAACCGCTTCTGCGGACGGCACCAAGTGGAATGTCTACGAGCAGAATCTGCTTTCCGAGTACCACATCCGCTACGGTGGTTACGGCGGTATCGGTTACTACCATGTTTCAGACATGTATATCGCCCTGTTCAGCCGCTTCATTCCCTGCGGGGTCTACGAGGCGGTCTACATCCTGGACGGCCTGGTCAAAAACGACTCGGATATTCAACCGGACACCGTGCATGGTGATACTCAGGCCCAGAATGCCCCAGTGTTTGGTCTGGCGTATTTGCTCGGTATCCAGCTGATGCCGAGAATTCGCAATATCAAGGAACTCGTTTTCTTCAAACCGGAGAGGGGGGGCCACTATCGCCATATCAACAGTCTGTTCAGGGCCACCATCGACTGGGCACTGATCGAGCGCCACGTCCCGGACATGCTTCGAGTGGCCATTTCGATCAAAGCCGGTAAGATCACACCCTCGATGATCCTGCGCCGACTGGGAACCTACAGCCGGAAAAACAAGTTGTAATTCGCCTTCCGCGAGCTCGGCCGTGTGGTGCGTACGATGTTTCTGCTGAATTACATCAACGATATCGAGCTTCGCCGGAACATCCACGCGGCGACCAACAAGAGCGAGGAGTTCAACAACTTCACCAAGTGGCTGTTCTTCGGTGGGGAGGGCGTTATTGCCGAGAACGTGCGGCATGAGCAGCGCAAAGTCATCAAGTACAACCACCTGGTGGCGAATCTGGTGATCTTGCACAACGTGCAGGAAATGTCGCGGGTACTCAAGGATCTGCAGCGGCAGGGACACCCGGTGGATGAGGCGGTGCTAAAGGCGCTGTCGCCGTACCGGACGAGCCATATCAATCGTTTCGGCGACTACACCCTAGACCTCGATCGCAAAATCAAGCCAATCGATTACAAAATCCAGTTTTAGCTTTTAAATCATTAAGTTAACTGTATTTTGGCGAATTTAGTGCGAATCTCGGCCAACCCTCGTAATCATCATTACTGAGTGGAAAGCTAATAAAGTCACGCTGCACACCATTAAGCTCCATAATCACACGTCGATTTGCCATAAACACAGCAACAGGCGCTAAGTCTTTGTTGCTGCGCTTATTTAGTACTTGGCGAATGAGTGCGTGGCTGGTGCTTTTTATCAAACCAACTACATTTTCCAGTGCCTTAGGCGCATGGCTGTCGGGGTCCGCGCCGCTGACTAAATTCAACACTAGTGCATCTAAAATTTCATCGGCATAACGCTGAGCAAAGGCAATAAAACGCGGCGCCATCACCTCTTTAGGAATGGCGCCGTTGGCGTAGGCAGCGGTTAACTCGTGAAAGTCTTTTTGCAGCTCTGCAGATGCTGGAAACGCGAATAGTGTGGTCATTTTTGGTGTTATTGCTTCACGAACATGGTGGCGTAGTGTGCAGTGACTTTCTGCAAGACTTCGTCAGACATGGTGGCAAACAGTTTATTAACTGTGCTCTGGCTCCCTTTAATAATGGTGCCCCGACCAACATCGACCATCTTGCGTTTCACAAATCCTAGATCGATACAGCTAGTGAATTCATCATAAAAAGACGTTACCGCGACTGCGACAAAATCTTGCATTGCCTTAGTAATGTCTGGACGGGCATTTACTAAATTACCGCCAGCAATACGTGTCAGCAATTCGTCAAAGCGTGCACCCAAAGCATCAGGCATAACAAAACCAAACCGTGGTGAGCCGTTAACTTCAATGCGTCGATTTTTTAAATAACCCGCCAACTTATCTTGTTCCGAATGGTCTACTTTGCCCATGATTTGGCGAATCAACACATGCATGGTGCTCTTTAGCAGATTGGCTAAAATACCTAAAAGGCCAGCACCTTCACCATTGGATTTGAGGATTTCAATAACATCTAAAGCCAGTGCTTTAGTGACACCATCTGTAGTGCCAATCGCTAAGTCTGTGCTGACTTTAGCGTCGACATACTCGCCCTTGGCATGACCACTGAGCATGTTGTCAATTTTGGTTTGCAGATCGGCTGCAAGCGGGAAAGCAAAAACATAAGACATAGCTATATTCCTAACTCTTTGTTGTTGTTGTGAGTTGGCGCTCATCTTGGCTTGCCAACTCAAGTTTGACAAGCTGCTACTGGCGCAATGTGCGCCAGACCTGTTCAAATTGCTCAAAATTAGATCTAAACGGGTTGATATCCAAACCACCACGCCGGGTGTAACGGGCATACACAGTCAATTCTTGACAGCCACAATGGCTCATCAAATCCATAAAGATTCGCTCCACACACTGCTCATGAAAATCGTTATGACGTCGAAATGAAATCAAATAAGCCAATAAGGTCTCTGGCACTATTTCTGCGCCACTATAACGGATCATGACACTGCCCCAATCAGGCTGATTGGTGACAGGACAATTACTGCGCAATAAATGCGAATACCACGTGCTCTGATGAACTAGCGACTCATTCGTTTGCAGCAAGGTTGGGTCAATGTCATAAATATCAGTGCTGATGTTTAAGTGATCCAGTAGCTGGCCCGGCAACGGCTTAACTTGCCAAGGCTGATCCATTGGTAACAATCGCATCCGAATTGGTGCTCCCGCAACCTGCGACAAATCATCCTCAACTAAGGCAATCAGTGCTAACTCATCGTTAAACACCTTGAAATTTAGGCCATTAAAATAAAGTTTTAGTGACTTCGACTCGATAATGGCTGGCGAATCTGCAGGCACCAAGAGCTCTGCAATTGCGACACAGGGCTTACCCGATGTGGACAGCCATGACACTTCATAATGTGTCCATACGTCCACACCCTGAAACGGTAGCGCTTGACTGCTGTCAATGCCGACGGCATCTCGACCTAATTGACGAGCAATCGGCTGTAGCAATGCGGGGTTATATTCATCGGCATATGCCGTGGCCTGATCCAATAAAGTTGGCTGGGATAAACTCACAATGGCCTACTCCCGCATGCCCGTGCCACTTTTAAGCAGCTTGTAAGCAACAACATAAGCAGCTGCAGTGAACACCGTCATAACCACTAACGACAAAAATACATTCACGTCAGAATGACCCAGTACGCCATAACGGAATGCATTCACCATATAAACAATCGGATTAAGCAACGATACCGACTGCCAAAAAGGAGACAACACATCCATGGAGTAAAAAACACCGCCCAGATAGGTCAGTGGCGTCAGAATAAAGGTAGGAACCAGCGACACATCATCAAATGTTTTGGCAAACACGGCATTAATAAAGCCGCCAAGCGAGAATAAAATGGCAGTAATTAACACGCTATAGACCATCACAAAAACGTTATGCAGACTTAATTGCGTGAAAAATAAAGACACCAAGGTCACGATCACCGCCACCAGCAAGCCTCTCGCAACACCACCCAAGACAAAACCCGCCAAAATGGTGGCATGCGGCACCGGCGCCACCAGCATCTCTTCAATGCTACGTTGAAATTTGGCGCCAAAAAAACTACTGACCACATTGGCATAACTGTTGGTAATTACCGCCATCATGATGAGGCCAGGAACAATAAACTGCATATAACTATAGCCGCCCATGTCACTAATACTGCGCCCAACTAAATTGCCAAAAATGACAAAATATAAGGTCATAGTGATGGCTGGCGGCAATAGGGTTTGCACCCAAATTCGTGTAAAACGACGAATCTCTTTAACCACAATGGTGGCTAGCGCCACACGATTAGAGGCCGCAAATACTGACTCATACTGACTCATGCAGATGCCCCTTCGTTCAAGTTTTTTTCGACCAGGCGCACAAAAAGCTCCTCTAACCGATTGGTTTTATTACGCATACTTAATACTTGAATGCCCTGCTGGCTCAACATGGCAAACACTTCGTTTAAGTGCTGACCACGTTTAATTTCGACTTCCAGCGATTGGCTAGACGCCAACTTAAATGCATAAGAATCCAACTGTGGTGTTGTGCCAATGGCTTTATCTAGATCAAGCACAAAGGTTTCTTGTTGTAACTTGCTCAGTAACGATCTCATGCTGGTATTTTCCACCACCCGGCCATGATCAATAATGGCAATGTTACGGCACAAGCTTTCTGCTTCTTCTAAATAATGCGTGGTTAGAATAATCGTGGTGCCCTGCTGATTGAGCTTGGTTAAGTAGTCCCACATCGAGCGTCTCAGCTCGATATCCACACCCGCCGTTGGTTCATCAAGAATCAATAATCGTGGCTCATGCACCAATGCTCTGGCCACCATCAGCCGTCTTTTCATACCGCCGGATAAAAGTCGCGCTTGCTCATTGCGCTTATCCCAAAGTCCTAGCTGATGAAGGTATTTTTCTGCTTGATCATAAGCTCGTTTACGCGGCAGCCCGTAGTAACCACCTTGAGTAGCCAGAATATCAATGACCTTCTCAAATTGGCCAAAATTAAACTCCTGCGGCACTACACCCAGCTGACGTTTGGCTTCTGTCAAATCTTTGTCTAAGTCAAACTCAAAAATGCTGACGCTACCATGCGTTTTCTTAACCAGCGAACTAACAATACCAATCGTGGTTGATTTACCCGCGCCGTTAGGGCCCAACAAGGCAAAAAAATCGCCTGGCTCGACAGTTAGGTCGAGGTTATCTAGCGCGCGAACGCCTGACTTATACGTTTTAGAAACACCAGAAAGTTGCAATGCAGCTGTCATAGACAGGTTCCTTGTAGATTTTTCACTTTTTTCACACGACATGTGTAACAAATCAATGTCGACGTGAGTCTAGCATGTAGAAAACAGCGAAATCGCTAGGTCAACACATAGTTTGGAGTGGGATTGTCATGAAAATTGCTGTTATAGGTTCTGGCATTGCAGGTCTGAGTGCTGCTTGGTTGTTAACACGCAGTCAGCATCAGGTCACAGTGTTTGAAGCCGCTGATTATGCCGGCGGTCATAGCAACACCGTCGATGTCAGCCTAGACAATCTTCACTACCCCGTCGACACCGGCTTCTTGGTACATAACGACCGTACATATCCGAATTTGATCGCACTCTTTAAGCTGCTCAATATCGACACCACCGCCAGTGAAATGTCATTTAGCGTAAAGCTGCCACACGAAAACCTAGAGTGGGCTGGTGCAGATTTAACGACTTTATTTGCCCAAAAACGCAACCTAATTCGCCCTCAGTTCTGGGGCATGATTCGGGACATTTTAAATTTTAATAAGCGCTCTCATGAGTTACTTGCTAAATCACGAGGCAGCAATCAAACCCTAGGCGAGCTACTGACAGAACAAGGTTATGGCCAAGCGTTTAGGGACTGGTACTTATTACCCATGGGCGCTGCAATTTGGTCAAGCCCTATGGATGAAATGGCAGACTTCCCTGCTGAAACCTTTATTCAGTTCTGTATTAATCATGGCCTGTTGCAAATTAACGATAGGCCACAATGGAAAAGCATACGTGGCGGCTCACGTGAATACGTTAAGCGCTTGTGTGCCGATATTGGGGATGTTCGCCTCAACGCTGCTGTGCGCACCGTGGCTCGTAGCTCTGCGGGCGTGGAAGTCACGACCGACAATGGTAGTGAACTTTTTGACCACGTCATTTTGGCCACTCATACGGATCAAGCATTAAACATTCTAAAAGATGCCCTGCCTGCTGAGCAGTCTGTATTAGCTGCAATTCGTTATCAGCCCAATGTGGCCTACTTGCACACCGATGCCAACTTAATGCCACTGCGTCGCAAAGCATGGTCGGCCTGGAATTATTACACCGGCGACCTACAAGATGGCCGTCGTCCAGTCGCTGTAACCTACTGGCTTAATCGACTTCAGGTACTACCGTTTCAGCGTGGGGTATTCGTCACACTCAACCCACCTACACCACCAAAAACCAGTGAAACCATTAAAGTTATTGAGTATGCCCATCCCTTATTAGATAACGCTGCCTATGCCGCGCAACTAAATTTAGACGCTATTCAAGGTCTGGATCGTGTCTCGTTTTGTGGTGCTTGGGCTGGTTATGGTTTTCATGAAGATGGCCTGAAAGCCGGCATGGCAGTAGCGCAAAAATTAGGCGCCAGCATTCCCTGGTTATCTGCTGATGCTGATAAGGAGCAATCAGCATGAGCAGCTCATGGCTTTACCGCGGACGCGTGGGACACGCTCGTCTCGGAGAGTTAGCACATAGCTTTGCTTACACCGGCTTTTATTTATGCTTTCCACTGTCACGTCGGCATGAAATGCGCTCACGCTTATTTTCACTTAACCGTTGGAATGTATTCAGCTTCCACGATAGTGATTACGGCAATGGCAGTGACCCACAGACATGGATTTCTACCGTACTGAACAGTCATGGCTTAGGACATATTAATGGTGAGGTGTATTTGCACACCATGCCACGCCTGTTTGGTTATGTTTTTAATCCTGTGAGTTTTTGGTTTTGCCATAACAGCGAAGGAAAGCTGCAAGCGATTCTGTGTGAAGTAAATAACACCTTTAATGAAAAACATTGCTACCTGCTAAACAACGACGATGGCAGCGAAATCACCAGTGAAAGCCAATTAAACAGTCAAAAAGTTTTTCATGTCTCGCCCTTCTTTCCTGTAGATGGCGAGTATCGCTTTCGTTTTGAACTGAGTCCCAATTATCGCAAGGTTGCTATCGACTACTGGCGCAATGGTCAGCTGGCACTAAAAACCTATGTGGCCGGTAAGCCAGAACCACTCAATGACCAACAAATCATTAAAACATTGCTGAGTTTTGGCTGGGCCACCGTCATGGTGGTAGTTCGCATTCACTGGCAAGCCCTCAAGCTTTGGCGCAAAGGCGCCACATTTCATCGCAAACCTACACCGCCCGCTCTGGAGATCACCAAATGAGTGTTGCCGAAAATACTGCCATTGATATGGCTCGTGCACCTGCAGCCGCCAAACTACTGCTTAATATGCTGCAACGTGTGCGCATTGGTACGCTTACCGTGACATTACCCGGTGGTGGCCATCATTGTTATGGCGGTAAAGAGCCGGGCCCTACCGCATTTTTAGAGATTAAATCTTGGCAGGCATGCCAACGTATTTTGCGATCAGGCGATATTGGCCTAGCCGAAGCCTATCGCGACCATGAAGTGGAAATCGCCGATATTCCTTCATTATTGTTATTAGCCATGGCTAATGAAGACGAAATCAAACAAGCGTTTGAAGGTAGCTTTATTGGTAAAGCCACTTATCTGTTTCGTCATTTCTTGCTTAATCGAAACACCCGCAAAGGCAGTAAACGTAACATTCATGCTCATTACGATTTAGGCAATGGTTTTTACCATCTGTGGTTAGATCCAGGCATGACCTATTCCTCGGCTATTTTTGCAAACCCTGAGGTCAGCTTAGAACAAGCACAAACCGCAAAATATGAGCGTATTTTGTCCCAGTTAAATGTCAATGCAGGCGACCATATTTTAGAGATTGGTTGTGGCTGGGGTGGTTTTGCTGAGTATGCAGCCCGTAGTCGTGGCGTGCGAGTCACCGGCATTTCACTATCCAAAGAACAGCTCAAATGGGCTGCTGAACGTGTCAAAGGCACCAATATTGAGTCGCTATGTGAGTTTCGTTTTCAAGACTACCGCGATGTCACTGGCCAGTATGATGCCGTTGTATCGATTGAAATGATTGAGGCTGTTGGCCAGCCGTTCTGGCCTTCTTACTTTGACAAAATTCATGAAATGTTAAAGCCTGGTGGCATGGCTGGTATTCAAGCCATCACCATTCGCGACGACTTGTTTTATAACTACAGTCGCAGCACCGATTTTATTCAGCAATTCATATTTCCCGGTGGCATGTTGCTGTCGCCGGAAAAAATTAGCCAACAAGCACATAAAGCCAAGCTAACAATTACTGATCAATATGCCTTTGGCAAAGACTATGCAGAAACCTTACGCCGCTGGC
This sequence comes from uncultured Moraxellaceae bacterium, assembly GCA_947085865.1. Taxonomy (GTDB): domain Bacteria; phylum Pseudomonadota; class Gammaproteobacteria; order Pseudomonadales; family Moraxellaceae; genus Perlucidibaca. Next base: position 11,291 of record CAMTYC010000031.1, on the reverse strand, counting down.
GCTCAGACTTTGAGCAGAAAATAAACCTCATCCGCCAACAAGGCTTTGATGACGCATTTCTTCGTATCTGGCGCTTTTATTACACCTATTGCGAAGCTGGTTTTGATGCCGGTCGCACCGATGTGTACCAAGTCATGATGCGCAAAGAAATCACAGATTAAGGAGGCCATATGAACGCCAAGGCAAGCAACGATGACAGCACAACTGAATTAGCCGAGTTACCTGTGATGCTTCCCATTAACGCCGTTGAGCGTGAAACGGGGGTATCTAAAGAGCTGCTCCGAATGTGGGAGCGTCGGTATGGCTTTCCTAGTCCTGATCGCGATGAGCAAGGTGATCGCATTTACGACATGGAACAAATTGGTAAGCTGCGTTTATTACGTCGCTTAATTGATCATGGCTTCCGTCCGGGTAAGATCATTCAATTGCCCACACCAGAACTAGAACGTTTGATTCGCTCACAGGGACAGTCACAACTCAATATTGCCCCTGAACTTGAACAAGAATTACTTGAGCTCTTAAAAGAGCGTGATGCCAATCAAATTCGCGACTATTTATCACATCAGCTTATTAAAATGGGGTTGGAGAATTTCATCATTGAATTCCTTCAACATGCCAATTTTATCGTCGGTGATGCGTGGATGCGCGGCGCCATTGAAGTACACGAAGAGCACTTATTTAGCGAACAAGTGCAAACCTTAGTGCGTCAGGCCATCACAAATTTGCGACCACCAGTGCATCCTCCAAGAGTGCTACTCGCAACACCACCAGAAGAAACGCATACGCTTGGTATTTTGATGGTAGAGGCGCTGCTTCGTTTAGATGGTATTGAAGCTATTTCCTACGGTGCACAAATGCCCGTAAGGGATGTGGTGGCTGCCACGGCGAAAAATAAAATTGATATTGTGGCGATGTCTTTTAGTGCGTCCTACCCCACCAGCAAAGCCATTGAGTTTTTAGAAGAGTTACGTTTTAAGTTGCCAATGTCAGTTGAAATCTGGGGCGGTGGTGCTGCGCTACGATCCACACGTCGGTCAGTAGAAGCTGTACATTTCATTCAAGATTTACCCAGTATTCGTCAAGCGGCTGCTATTTGGCGTCGTGCTCACGGCATTTATTAATCTTATGAAAACACCGCATCATGTAGTTTGGCTACGACAGGATTTACGCAGCACGGATAACACGGCACTCATGGCGGCCTGTGAGAATCCAGAGGCTATTGTAACGGCACTCTATGTTGCCACCCCCAAGCAATGGTCGGCTCATGATGTCGCTGGTGTTCGTATTGACTTTGAGCGTCGACACTTACTTATGCTGCAAGAGACACTGAAATCTCTTGGTATTGCTCTCGTCGTTTTACAATGTGATGATTTCGCCGCCACTCCCTCGCTATTAAGTCACTGGTCGCAACAGCATGGTGTTTCAGCTTTATTTGCCAATAAGCAATACGAACTTAATGAACTAACACGCGATCAACAGGTCAGCGAGGCACTGAATAAAATTGGTGTAACAAGCTCTTGGTTTGATGATTTGTGCATCATCCCACCAGGTCAAGTCCTTAAAGCAGATGCCGGTTATTACACCGTATTCACACCTTTTAAACGTAACTGGTTGGGCATTATTGAGCAGCAAGGTGCTCATGTCGCTGCTGCACCATTGCCACGTAAAAATCGCATTAATGCCATGTTATGGGCTAACTGGTCATACACATCAAGTCATGTCACAGAGGCCGTCAGCAAGCACCTATGGCCGGTTGGTGAAGACAGTGCTTATCAGCGACTGCTGCAATTTATCGATGACGATGGTGCTCGTTATAAAGCGCAGCGAGATCTTGCCGCAGAGAATGGCACCAGCACCCTCTCGCCCTATTTAGCTGCTGGCATTATTTCTGCCAGACAATGCCTACAGCTTGCACTACACAAACGGGGGCACAGCAACACACAAAATCGCCTAGGCTTCGACACTTGGATTAGTGAGCTTTGCTGGCGTGACTTCTACAAGCATATCTTGGTCGGCTTTCCACACGTCTGTCGTCACCAAGCCTTTAAGCGTGAAACTGACCAGCTTAAGTGGCGTCATGACGAAGCGTTATTTGCTGCTTGGTGTGAAGGCAGAACGGGTTTTCCTATTGTTGATGCCGCTATGAAGCAACTTCAACAAACGGGCTGGATGCATAACCGCTTACGCATGATTACCGCCATGTTTTTAACCAAAGACTTGTTTATCGACTGGCGATTAGGTGAACAGTTTTTCATGCGTCACCTGATTGATGGTGACTTATCTGCTAACAATGGCGGCTGGCAATGGAGCGCATCAACTGGCAACGATGCAGCACCGTATTTTCGTATTTTTAATCCAGTGCTACAGAGCCAAAAGTGTGACCCGGAAGGTCGTTTTATTCGTCAGTTTTTACCTGAGTTAGCGCACCTAGATAACAAACAGATCCATGAGCCCTATGCCAAAGGAAAATCCGTTGTTGGTTCGCGCTACCCGCGCCCAATCGTTGATCACAACGAAGCCCGACAACATACCTTGGCTAGTTTTAAGTCACTGGGCCCGAATTAGGCGGTAGTATCACTGAGTGCTTTAAATAACCCTACAAACTCTTGTGTGAGTTTGTGCTTCGGCGACAAATAAATTAACGGCATGGCTTTTTGATGTGATTCACGCATGATCACGGAGGCCGATAATGCAGGATCAAGCACGGGCAGCCCTTCCGCTTTTAACTCCGCCACCAGCTGCGTGGGTAAAGTTGCGCGCGGCTGAAATTGATTAATAACAATGCCATCAACATGCAGCTCACTATTGTGGTCTTTACCGGTCTCTTCTACGTTTTCTAATAGGGTGTAGAGTGCTCGGCGAGAAAAGGCATCACAGTCAAATGGAATTAGACATCGCTCAGCTGCAATCAGAGCAGACAACGTATAAAAGTTAAATGCCGGTGGCGTATCAATAAAAATCTCGTCGTAACTTAGGCTTAATTCTTTTAGCGCCGAAGCCAGTTTGTAGATTTTGTGTTTGCTCTCTAATAAATGTTCAATTTCCCGTAGCTCAGGATTTGATGGAATAACATGCAGATTTTCAAAAGGTGTGTTGTGCACAAACTCAGATAAAGGTCGCTCCTTAATCTTAAACGCTAACGACTGCGCAAAAAATTGACCAATATTCGGCGATAACTCTGGTTTGTCTCGTCCAAAAAATGCTTCTTCACCGAGTAGATATTGGCTGGCATTACATTGCGGGTCTAAGTCTAGCACCAAGGTGCGTCGTCCTTGCTGTGCACTAATGGCGGCTAAGTTCACGGTAATGCTTGATTTACCTACGCCACCTTTCTGATTAAACACAACACGACGCATGCCCTACTCTCCCAAAATTAAGTCAACACTTTGCCATGCATTACAAAGCAAATGGAAAAAACCAATACGCCGCCATAATAGCAACGCTAACGCCCGCCAAGTCAGCCAGCAAACCACAGGCCAAGGCTCCGCGATCTCGCTTAATACCAACTACACCGTAATAAACAGCAACGACATAAAGTGTGGTTTCTGTCGAACCCTGAATTACAGCTGCAACTAAGGCAGGGAAACTATCAACGCCATAGGTTTGCATCGTTTCAATCATCATGGCACGAGCACCACTACCAGATAGTGGTTTCATTAGTGCAGTGGTCAGCGCTGGCACAAACTCATTTGCCCAGCCCATGAGCGCTAAAAACTCGCTGATGGCATTTAAGGCTAAATCCATAGCACCACTGGCACGCAAGCCCGCAATCGCAACCAACATTGCTAATAAATACGGGATTAACCCTATCGCAGTTTGAAAACCCTCCTTGGCACCTTCAATAAACTCGCCATAAACAGGTACTTTTTTAACCACCCCAGACAGCAAAAAAATGGCAATAACAAAAACTAATACACCATTGCCAATGGCGCTTGATACCGGGTTAAGTTGATCCATTGGCAGTTGGGTTAACAGCCAAATGACACTGGCGATGACAAAAGCAAACGCTGCACCATAGGCCAAAATAATTTTGTCTAATAGCTTAATTCGATGCAGAAGACAGATAGCCGTGAGGCCCACAAGTGTTGAGGCCGAAGTGGCTAACAAAATAGGTAAAAATACAATGGCAGGATCTGGAGCACCTTGTTGGGCTCGATACAAAAAAACTGACACAGGTACTAGAGTAACCGAAGAAGCATTTAATACTAAGAACAAAGCTTGAGCTTTGGTCGCACGCTCAGGTTCTGGATTTAGTTTTTGCAGTTCACGCATTGCCTGCAAACCTAGCGGTGTAGCAGCGTTATCAAGCCCTAAGAAATTGGCCGACAGATTCATCGTCACCGCGCCATACGCCGGATGTCCTTTTGGCACCTCAGGCATTAATCGCAAAAACAGTGGCTGTAGTGCACGACCAACAACAGCCACTAATCCTGACTTCTCTGCAACACGAAACAAACCTAACCAGAGGGTCATAATGCCAACTAGACCGATACTGATGTCGACACTGATGCGAGCAGCGTTAAACCATGCTTGAACAACGGTATTAAAGCTATTGAGATCGCCTAGAACAAATGCCTGCCAAGCACAAATCAGCACTGTAATGGCAAAGAAGGTTAACCATAAAACATTCAGCAAAAAATCACCCCAATTCAGCGTTTACCGTTCGTCGCTAAAAACATGCCACTCATTATTTTTGCCGCAGCCAGATCAAAATTTATGGCCTACACCTTAGTAAAAGCGCCAAAAGTGCAGTATGACAAGGCTTTCACGAGTTTTCCACAGCATCTGTGGATAACTCTGTAGATAATGCACTTTTATCGTCGTAAATATATGTAAACAACACGCCTAAGCACAAACTGATCATTTTTTAACCAATTAATTAATTATTATATTTTTCAATTACTTAATTTTGTCAACCCTGAAATATATCGTATTTTTCTTAGGTCAACACAGACTAAACAATGCCTCTTTCCAGTGCATAACAGAATCAGCGGATAACTTAGAGTACGGCCAATAAACTGTCTTACAATCCAATAAAAATAATACGCCCCATGTCATACAAAGTGATATTTTTGTAAGCTCTGGCAGTGGCTATGCTTGTGAACATCTCATAGCGTGAACGACGTGACTAATCATTCACGAAAACCAGGTACACAACATGTCAGCACTGGAACATTCAGTAATGCAATCGTCGACAACACACAAAGTCATTCCTAGCGAAAAGTCCCTACCCTTCATTGGCCAAACAGTTGCCATGATGCGCGACCCTGTAGCCTATATTCGCCGTCGTTATAACCGAGATGGTGAAGTATTTCGCTCCAATTTATATGGCGCCGAATTCATTCAACTGATTGGCCCTGATGCTAATCAATTTGTACTACAGAACAAAGGTAATATCTTCTCTAATGCAGGCGGTTGGGAGTTCTTTATTGGCCGCTTTTTTACTCGCGGCATCATGTTGCTGGATTTTGATGAGCACCGCTGGCACCGGCAAATAATGCAAGCCGCCTTTACCAAAAAAGCCTTAGCTTCATACTTAAACGATATGAACCCGGCCATCAGTCGTGGCATGGCACATTGGCGACCAAGCAAGCAATTTAAAGTGCTGCCACATATCAAAAAAATGACACTCGATATTGCCACTGAAGTGTTTATGGGGGAAAAGCTCGGCAAAGAGGCTAATGAAATCAACCATGCGTTTGTTGTTACCGTAAGAGCTGGAACAGCCCTAATACGCCATCCCGTGCCCGGATTATTATGGCACAAAGGCTTAAAAAGTCGCGCAAGGCTTGAGCGGTTCTTTCGTGAGCGGATTCAACAAAAACGCCAGCACCCAGGTAATGACTTATTTAGCCAGCTCTGTATGGCCAAAACTGATGAGGGTGAATCATTTAGTGATGACGACATTGTTAACCACATGATTTTTCTTCTCATGGCTGCGCATGACACAACCACCATTACTTTATGCTCCCTGCTCTACCAATTAGCCAAGCACCCAGAATGGCAGGATAAAGCTCGACAAGAGTCGTTAGCACTTGGTCATGAATCTGTCAGTGTTGAAGACTTAGAGCAGCTAAGCACCTTGGGGCTGTGTATGAAAGAAGCCCTGCGCATGATTGCACCGGTACCTGGTATGCCTCGAAAAACAGTCAAAGACTGTGAGTTCAAAGGTTATTTAATCCCCAAAGGCAGCTTAGTGAATGTCTTTAATGACTTCACTCATCACATGCCAGAGTGCTGGACACGTCCAGAGCATTTTGACCCTGAACGCTTTGCTGCACCACGACAAGAGCACAAAAATCACCCCTATCAATACATTCCTTTTGGCGGCGGTGCCCACATGTGTATTGGGCTTCATTTCGCCGAAATGCAAGTCAAAGCGATAGTCCATCAAATGCTTCAGCATTACCGCTGGCAACTCGATGAAAGCTATAACATGCCGGTAGACTATCGCACTTTGCCTGTACCCTATGATGGACTGCCCGTTCGTTTAAGCAGGCTGTAGATTAGCGCACAGCCATTTTGTCCAGATTACGTTCAACAATGGCTGGGCCTATTCCCTTCACTTCAACTAATTCGGCCACGCTTTTAAACGGCCCATTGGTTTTACGATGGGCGACAATCGCTTCTGCTTTTTTTAAACCGACACCATTTAAGCCCTGAGCTATTTGCTGAGCATTGGCAGTATTGATATTGAGCCGCGTAGATTTAGCCACAACAGGTGTTGCAGGCTTAGGTTTAGCCGCTGTGGTAACGGTTTTGGTAGGCTGTGGTGTTGGGTTTGCAAAACTTGGACTAGCAGCAAGGCTAAGTGCTAATAAACTCGAAGCTAAAATGGCTTTCATGTGTCGACTCCTGTCAGAGAAATTGACCAGCTATGTTGCTGAGTCACTCTCAGGGATAGTCAAACTGACAAATTTTTGCCAATAAAAAACCGCCACAAGGCGGTTTAATGTTTTCGTGGTCGGGACAGCAGGATTTGAACCTACGACCCCTAGTCCCCCAGACTAGTGCGCTACCAGGCTGCGCTATGCCCCGACTTCATCACGACTGCAGCATCATACGGAATTAACAACAATTGTCTAGCCGCTTAAGTGACTAACGGCTCAACATGTGAGCGATTGCTTCAAGGTCATCAATCATCTCGGACAAAGCTTCTTGAATTAACTGATCGTTATCGACACTTTGGACGGTAGCTGAGGGAGTAGCCGCCCTTGCTGCAACAGTAGTTGGCAGGTCAGACACCTTAAAAGTTTGTAGCTGCTGTTTTGCACCTTGAATAGTAAAGCCTTGGCCATACAGTAAATCGCGAATAGCGCGTATCAGCAGCACATCTTGGCGCTGGTAATAACGACGGTTGCCACGGCGCTTAACAGGCTTTAACTGCGCAAACTCTTGCTCCCAGTAGCGCAGGACATGCGTCTTTACATCGCATAAGTCACTGACTTCACCAATGGTAAAGTAGCGTTTTGTGGGGATTTCTTGCAGCACAGGCAACGGATTAACCGAGGTCATAACCCTCAACCCGTTGCTTTAGTTTTTGGCCCGGACGGAAGGTGACAACCCGTCTGGCCGAAATAGGCACTGCTTCGCCGGTTTTAGGATTGCGGCCAGGACGTTGGCGCTTATCACGCAGCTCAAAGTTACCAAAACCGGATACTTTCACTTCAGTACCGTCTTCCAGTGCTTGGCAAACTTCTTCAAAAAACTGGTCTACCAGCTCTTTGGCCTCGCGTTTATTTAATCCTAGCTCATCAAATAAGCGCTCGACTAAATCCGCTTTTGTTAGTGCACTCATGATTAACCTCGCAAAACCACACCCAACTGAGTTGATAATGCCGCTATAACACGCTCTGATGCGGCCTGAACTTCAGCATCTTGCAATGTCCGCTCCGGATGTTGCCAGACCAACGTTACTGCCAAACTGTAATGACCTTCAGTCACCCCACGACCTCGATAGAGATCAAACACCTGTAACGACTGAAACCACTCACCGGCTGACGCCTTAATGACATCAATTACCTTATACGATGCTACGTCGTCAGCAACCACTAATGCAAAGTCGCGGCGCATATCCGGAAAGCGCGACAGTGGCTTAAACTTAGGCAGCGGTGCTTTATCTTGCAATGCGCTTAAGCTTAATTCAAACACATACGCTGGGCCTTCAAGATCAAGCTCATTGATCAGGCTTGGGTGCAAGGCACCGATAAAGCCACAGCACGCATCACCAATATACACATTCGCACTTTGTCCCGGGTGCAAGGCAACGTGCTCAGCTGCCACAAAGCGCACTTGATTGATTACACCTGCTACTTCAAGCAAGGATTCAATATTCCCTTTAACATCATAAAAATCAAGCGGTTTTTTATCATTCGTCCAGCCCAGTCCACGATTTGTTCCAACCGCGATACCCGCAAGCATAGGCTCTTGCAGCAAACCGTCAGCGCTTGGCACAAAGCGCAAGCCCGACTCAAAAAGCCTTACCCTTGCCTGTTGACGCGCTTGGTTGTGCTTAACCGCTTGTATCAAGCCTGGGATTAAGCTGGTACGCATTACCGACAAATCAGCAGAAATGGGGTTAGCCAATGCTAATGGTGCAATCGTCGGATCAAAGCGCTTCTGCGCACTAGGCTCGACAAAACTAAAGGTAATCGCTTCTTGGTAATCAAGATCAACCAATGCTTGTTTTAATCGACGTAACGGTGCCGTGCTCTCATTGCTAGCCTGCAGGCGAATCGCTGCGGTTGGGGCAGTGACTGGCAAACGGTTATAACCGTATAAACGCGCCAACTCTTCAATAAGATCAATTTCAATCGAAATATCAAAGCGATGGCTTGGCACAACAACTTGCCAACCGTCATTTGCTGCAGATACTTGCATACCAAGACGCGACAAATACGCGACTACTTCGATGTCTGACAAGGTAAAGCCTAGAACTTGACCAATACGCTGACGGCGCAGATTAATAACAGCTGCTTGTGGCAACAAATCCACCTGCTCAGCTACCGTAGCTGGCCCTGCTTGGCCACCGACAATATCAATAATCAGCTGTGTTGCCATTTCAATAGCAAGCTTTGGCAGCTCTGGATCAACCCCACGCTCAAAGCGATGTGATGAGTCGGTGTGCAAACCATAACGACGAGCCTGGCCAGCCAAACTCAGTGGCGCAAAAAATGCTGCCTCTAAAAACAGATCTACCGTCTCGGCTGCAACCGCAGACGACTTACCGCCCATAATGCCGGCTAATGCCAACGCACGCTCAGCATCGGCAATCACTAAAGTTTCCGGCAACAAGTTTATTTTCTGCTCATCCAGCAACACCAGTGACTCCTCTGGGGTTGCGTAACGAACACAAATGCCTGAGCTAATTTTAGCTAAATCAAAGGCATGCATAGGCTGACCTAAACTAAGCATGACCCAATTAGTGACATCCACCACTGGATGCAAGCTACGTACACCGTGACGTTTTAACGCATCCACTAACCAAGCCGGTGATGCCATGTTTGGTGTGATGCCACGAATCACACGGCCGACATATCGCGGGCATGCCTGAGCGGCTTGCAAATCAATTGGCAAACAGTCTTGGATGCTTGCATTAACAGAGACTGGCTCTAAAGCCTTATGATCCAGCTCAAAAATAGCGGCCGTTTCACGCGCCAAACCACGCAGGCTTAAGCAGTCACCGCGATTTGGCGTAATGCCTAATTCAATAATTTGATCATCAAGATCTAAGTACTCACGGATACAGCGCCCTACCGGCGCATCGGTTGGCAGCTCCCACAAGCCATCAGAAAGCTCAGCTAAGCCCAGTTCTTGCTCGGCACACAACATACCTTCAGAGGCAACGCCACGCAGCTTAGCCGACTTAATGTGAAAGTCGCCCGGCAGCACAGCACCTACTGTAGCTACAGGCACTTTTAAGCCGACGCGCACGTTCGCTGCACCACACACAATTTGCAAGGGCTGTGACTGGCCGACATTCACCTGTGTTACACGCAGCTTGTCAGCATCCGGGTGTTGTTCACATTGGATAACCTCACCCACTAATACGCCGGTAAATGCAGGAGCCATGGCATTAATGGCATCAACCTCTAAACCGGCCATGGTCAGGCGATGCGCCAGAGTGGCGGTATCAACGGATGGATTTACTTGCTGACGTAGCTGCTTTTCACTAAATAGCATGTTGTCTTTCTCGAGTTCCCACGATGCACTTCGTGGCGATAAGTCTTTTATTACAGTATGTTATGCCGATAACTTTACGTACTTTTAATTAAACTGACGCAAGAAACGCACATCATTTTCAAAGAATAAACGCAGGTCATTAACGCCATAACGCAACATGGCAAAACGCTCAACACCCATGCCAAAGGCAAAGCCTTGATAACGCTCGGAATCAATGCCGCAGTTCTCTAAAACCTTGGGATGAACCATGCCACAACCCAAAACCTCTAACCAACCGGTATGTTTACAGACGCGGCAGCCATCACCACCACACATCACACACTGAATATCAACTTCTGCCGATGGCTCAGTGAATGGAAAGTAGGACGGGCGAAAACGCACCTGAAGCTCACGCTCAAAAAATACCCGCAGAAAGTCTTCAATAATGCCTTTTAGGTCTGCAAACGTAACGTTCTCATCAATCAACAAGCCTTCAATTTGATGAAACATCGGCGAGTGCGTTAAATCCGAATCACAGCGATAAACTCGACCGGGACAGACGATACGAATTGGCGGTTGTTGTGATTCCATCACACGCACCTGCACCGGTGATGTATGAGTACGCAATAAACGGTGGGCATCAAAATAAAAGGTGTCGTGCATCGCACGCGCTGGATGATGAGCTGGAATGTTTAATGCTTCAAAATTATGAAAATCGTCTTCGACTTCAGGGCCATCGGCCACAGTAAAACCGGCACGAATAAAAAAGTCTTCCATGCGCTGCAAAACGCGCGTCACCGGATGCAAACCACCGGATGCGACGTGACGGCCAGGCAAGGTAACGTCAATACGCTCAGCAATTAGCTGCTGGGCTAATAAATCGGCCTCAATGCCCTGCTTGCGCTCAGTCAGCGCTTGCGTAATCGCCTCACGGGCGACATTTAACTCGGCGCCATAACGCTTACGCTCAGCTTCATCGAGCTGGCCCATACGCTTAGAGAGCTCACTCAAGCGGCTTTTTTTGCCAAGATATTGAACACGCAATGCGTCAACTGCACTGATGTCTGTTGCCGCTGCCACTTCGGTTTGCACTTGCAAAACCAACTCTTGCAATTCACTCATGATGCCTT
>CAMTYC010000030.1:0-72439 GCA_947085865.1 uncultured Moraxellaceae bacterium | reverse complement strand
TGGCGGAGAGAGAGGGATTTGAACCCTCGATACGGGAGGACCCGTATGCCGAATTTCGAGTCCGGTGCATTCAACCACTCTGCCACCTCTCCGAAGGACGCGCAATTTACCGGATGCGAGTACTAAACTCAATACCGCTATTTGTGATAGTGCTTAAATAGGCACGTCATCAATACGGTCAGCTAATAGGTCCAACGACGCATCTGCTGTCTCAAGCGCTTCATCAATTGAATTGCCAACAACAGGTACCACTGAAATCACTGCACCACCTACGGATAGCAGCGATCCGGTTACTCGCATAGGCATGGTGACCAACTTTGTTAACACACAACCGCTCAGCACCAACGCCATAGCACATACCGCACTAAGCTTTAATACCGACGAATGCATTAAAGCGTAACACCTAAACGATGTGCTACTTCTTCATAAGCCTCAACAACACCGCCTAAACCTTGGCGGAAGCGGTCTTTGTCAAGCTTACGACGTGTTTCACGATCCCACAGACGACAGCCATCAGGCGAGAACTCATCACCTAGCACGATTTGACCGTTAAACAAGCCAAACTCGAGTTTGAAGTCAACCAACAACATATCACCCGCCAAGAATAAGGCAGACAGCACTTCATTCACTCGGAAGGTTAGCTCACGCATTTGCGCAATTTGTTCTGTTGTGGCCCAGCCAAACGAAACCGCATGTGACTCATTCACCATGGGGTCGCCAAGCGCATCATTCTTAAGGAACAATTCAAAAGTTGGTGGCGTTAGCGCCATACCTTCTTCCACACCTAAGCGACGAACCAAGCTACCAGCAGCAAAGTTCCTTACCACACACTCAAGTGGAATCATCTGTAAGTGTTTCACCAATGAGTCGGTGTCATTCAACAGGCGTTCATGATGTGTCGGAATACCGGCTGCCGCGAGCTTATCCATAATGAACGCGTTGAACTTATTGTTCACCATGCCCTTACGATCAAGCTGCTCAACTTTCTTGCCATCAAAAGCAGATGTGTCATTACGATAGGCAATAATGACGTAATCGGCTGAGTCAGTGGCATAAACAGACTTTGCTTTTCCGGTGTAGAGCAACTCACCTTTTTGCATGAACACTTCCTCTTAACTCAAGGCCAACGGGCTTGCAGTGTGGTTAATAAAGTACGGGATAAGTTAATCGGCGCTAAAGCATCATCACTGCGCTGAACAGTAATCATGTAGGCCTCTGTGGCACGCACCATACGTACCTGGAAATCTTGTTCAGCAATCACAACATCAACCAATCCAAGCGACTGGTTGCGGTCTTTAACAGTGACGTTAGCGTTAGCTAGTGCACGTGCCAATTCATCCCATACACGCTCGCGTGGGCCAACCACACGCAGCTCAGGAATGCCGTTACCATCTGTGCCTAACTTCACCGGCAAGCGGCCTGGCGAATCAGGCAATGCCATTTGCTGCTCTACTACCACACCCTTCATGGCTGGAGGAAATGGGACTGAGGCTTTATCGAGCTCCACTTTAGTAGTCGACTCAGCAATTTCAGGAATGGGGTATAACGGACGAATGGGACGTGTCTCCACACCCTGTGGAATCGTTAAAGCTGAACCTGGCTGAGCTTGGGTATAGTCCAAAGTACGGTCACGAAAAAAACCGCTACAACCCGGCAATAAGGTCAATGACAAAGCTACACATAAAGCACGACGCATCAGATTACTCCACTTGCTTGCAAGGCAGCACGCACACGCGGCTGGGCAGCCTCTGACAATACCGTTAACGGCAGACGAATACCAAGACCAATCCGCCCCATTTCAGCCAATGCCCACTTCACTGGGATTGGATTGGACTCAATAAACAGCACTTGATTAAGCTCAGCCAGCTGATTACTTATGGCATGAGCACGGTCAGCATCTCCAGCCAACGCCGCTTCACAAGCTTGTGCCATTAAGTCTGGCGCCACGTTAGCAGTCACTGAAATATTGCCTTTGGCGCCATTTAGAATCAGGTCAATTGCGGTGGCATCATCACCTGAATAAACCGCCATTTGATCGCCCAGCAAACCAATCAGCTCAATACCTCTATCGACATTACCAGTCGCATCCTTGATGCCAACAATATTAGGCACCCCAAGCAAGCGCGCCACAGTCGCATTCTGCATATCGACGCCAGTACGGCCCGGAACGTTATAAAGAATTTGTGGCAGCGGCACCGCTTCGGCAATGGCTTTATAGTGTTGATACAAACCTTCTTGCGTTGGTTTGTTGTAATACGGGGTGACGAGTAGCGCAGCATCAACACCAATCTGTGCAGCTGCAGCTGTTAACTCAATCGCTTCTCGTGTGGAGTTAGCGCCGGTGCCAGCAATCACCGCCAAACGACCAGCAGCCACTTCTACTACGGTGCGGATCACCGCCAAATGCTCATCCACTGCCAAGGTAGGTGATTCGCCGGTTGTACCAACGGCAACAATACCGTGTGTGCCAGCGGCTACATGCCATTCGACCAACTGCGTCAACGCCAGCCAATCAACCTGACCATCGTCTTGCATAGGGGTAACTAAGGCCACCAAACTGCCAATGATCATGCCGCGCTCCACACGTCAAAAAATTTAAAATTTAGGGTGCCAATGGTATAGGTGAGCCACTGTCTGAAACAAGGGCTGCTAATCGCTAAAAAACGCAAAAGCCGGCTTGCAGGCCGGCTTTGAACAAGTAACATGTACTGCTTATAAGATTGTGCGCGAATATAGTTAGCACAACTATTGCTGTCAACATGGAATCGACGATGTCACGCATTCAAACAATAATTCAAAAAGCACTGCTTAAGCCTGATCTACGCGACCTGCTCGATCAAGCGCCAAATGTCGTTGGCAGTATGTCCTATGACCGCTGGGGCCTAAACCCTGATACCCAGCGCACTGGCTTAGCGCTCAGCAAAATTCTTTATGACTATTATTTCCGAGCCCAGGCTTATGGCCTGGAAAACATTCCTGCTTCTGGCCGCGTACTAATTATTGGTAATCACTCAGGTCACACACCAATTGATGGCATTTTAATGGGTGTAGCCATGTCGACCAACCCACATGGACCGCGTATTCCACGCGCCATGGTAGAGCGCTTATTTCCACGCCTGCCCTATTTAGGCAATTTAGTTACTGCAGTCGGTGGTGTCGTCGGTGAAGTAAAAAACTGTCATGACATGCTGCTAAATGAAGAAGCGGTAATGGTGTTTCCAGAAGGCGCACGTGGCACGGGCAAAGGTTATGCCAAGCGTTATCAGCTGCAACGCTTTGGCCAAGGCTTTATGCACCTCGCCATGGAAACCAATACACCCATCATCCCTGTTGGCGTGGTGGGCTGTGAAGAAGCACTGCCGATGTATGGCAACTTCAGCAGCTTGGCTCGTATGCTATCAGTTCCCTACATTCCCATTACTACGCCGCTACCACTGCCATACAAAGTACATATCCATTTTGGCGAGCCAATGATCTTTAACGGCCCTATTAGCAGCGAGTCACAAGTTGCCGACAATGTTGAGCAAGTGCGCCAGCGCATTGAAAGCTTGCTCGATAAAGGACAACTGATGCGTCAGGCAGGAAAATCAGCATGAAACAACGCATTTTAATTACAGGTGCCGCTGGTGCACTGGCTCAGCAAGTAATTCGTAGACTTCGTCATCAGTACGAACTGGTTGTGGTGGATTCACGCACAGAGGTGACCACGCCGCCCGATATCCCAAGTTTTCGCTGTGAGTTTCTTCATCGTTCATTTGAGGAGCTATTTCGTAAATATCATTTTGATGGCGTCATCCACTTGGGTCGTATTTCTTCACGAGAGTCCACCCGAGAACGACGTTATAACGCTAATGTCTTAGGCACTCAGCGCTTACTAGAGCACTGCGTCAAATATGAAGTAAAGCAGCTAATAGTTCTATCCACACACTTTGTGTACGGTGCCCACCCTTATAACCCCTCATTTATTACCGAGGATGCACCACTGAAAGCGGCGGGCTTCACCCAAGACTTAGTAGACACTGTTGAACTTGAAAACTTGGTCATGATTCATTTGTGGAAATACCCACAACTCCGCACCACTCTGCTTCGCCCCTGTAATATTGTTGGCCCCGGTATCAACAACAGTATGAGCCATCTACTGAGCCAACTACGCTCACCGGCGCTGATGGGTTTTTCACCCCTGATGCAGTTTATTCATGTCAATGATGCCGCTAAGGCTATTGTGCTGGCCTACCAAGGTGACAAACCCGGCATTTACAATTTAGCCAGTGATGACTGTGTGGCGTTTCAAGATGCTCTCCGCATGAGTGGTTGCAAAATTCTGCCTATACCCTCAATCCCGGAGTCACTCTGCAGAGCGGTGGTTAAAAAGCTGGATATGCGCTATTTCCCACTATTCCTATTAGATTACTTTAAATACGCGACCACCATTGATGGCCGCTTATTTCAGCGTACATTTAACTACACGCCTGACATCAGTTTGGCAGAGATTTTTGAGCATTACGCTAACTTAAAAAGTTAGCGTTTTTTCAGCTGTTCAGCTAATTGCTCGATGACCTTAGTGAGCTGATCCATACGCTCACTAAGGGATTCGAAATCTTTCTGGGAAGGAATTCCTAAGCGACCCAAGGTGCTATGCAAACGGTCGTCAATTGCGCGCTCAACTTTTTCACGCGTGTCTGATGCTTTCTCAATGACTTTGTCTTTAAGATCATGCGCAGTTACGTCAGCAATTTCACGCGTTTTATTTTCCAACTCTTCGCCGACTTTGACCAAGTTATCAAATAACTTACCGCCCTCTTCTTCTGCGCGCGAAAAAGCACCCAAGCCCGCCAACCAAATTTGCTGTGTGTATTTACGCAAATCTTTCGTCGGTGCCAGCTTAGCGCGTCCGCGTGCATCTAATTTTGATTGATCTGACATAAACCCTCACCCTATAAAACAAAACAGATTATAAATTTAAAATGATTGCCAGCTGACCAAAGCCTGCCATTGCACCCAAGACTGCACCAAGCAGAATCAAAATCCATTCATCCTCTTTAAAGGCTGGGCGAAGTAGCTCCTGAAATTCCTCATTACTCATTGCCACCATACGGCGGCTAAAAATACGGTGAATAATGGTTGAGCGCTCACGACTAAAGCCCTGCTCTGACATCGAGCCTAGGGACATATCAACCGCACGGTCAGCAACTAGGTTTTTCAAGTCGGCAAAACCTTCAGCGCCAATACTAATTTGAATAGCAGTACGCACAACACCTGAGTCTAATAATGGTCGTAAGTGCTTCTTAATGATTGCCTTGGTGCGATATGAACGTGGCCCAGTCATCACTTCAATCATCATATTTTGTAAGTTGACGATTTCAATAGTGCTAATTTCAGAAAACTTATCGGCCACTTCCGCTTTGCGCTTCATGAACAAGCCATGAATGACAAACGGCCCAATCTTGATCGGATCTATAGGTCGGAAAATAACATTAAGTGCTAACCAGTTTGTGGCCCAGCCGACTATAAAACCAAAGAACGGCAGCACCCAATTTGCCGGATAGTATGAATAAACAGCAAGCTGAATTAAGCCAAATAAAAAACCAAAATAAGCACCTGAGTTAACGACAAATTTGAGCTCTTTATCACCCACTTCTTTAAAGATACGAACGACAAGACTTTTATCAGCTACCATCATGCGCACGACCATGGTTTTAAGGTCAATCAGCTGCTCAATATTCTGTGCCATGTCATCAACGACATTGTCCATGATCTCTGGAATCTGGCGACGCGCCCGCGCATAAATGCGATTTTTTACCATCAGTGGCAGGTTTTCCCACAGCACCGCATTGCGTTCCGTCATGATTTCATCAACGTATTCTTCAATACGTGAAGTAATCGAGTAAGAAATTTGCTCGGCAATTTTCTCAGGCTCCATCTCCTGAAAAAGCTCACTTAATGACGCCAGTTTAGACAGCGAGTTATCCACTACGATGGCGGCCATTTTGCCAGCTTTGCTCGGAATAATGCCTTGCCAGCCCAACAGTAGTGGCTTGTAGCCAATAAACTCTAGTGGCCAAAAAGTCATTTTGATGGCGATCCAGTTTGTGAACCAACCAACAAATGAAGCTACAAAAGGAATTGCAGCAAGAAACCAGAAGTCAGGACGTTCATAAAAGGCCTGAAAAAATTCAATCATCGTGAGCCCTTGCGAGATGTGCGCATGAAAAACATGACAAACAGACTATAAAAAGGTTAAAAAGAGCGACGAGTATACACTGAAAGATTGACAAACTTTATAGTGTCCCTAAATTGCAGAACGCTAACAGCGCTGGCTAAAATAATATGCAAGAGTCATTACAAGAAGAAGAACTCAATGATTCAGACCCTAAGCCGGTACTTGTTCAAGATCTTTGGCTTGGTCTACTTGAAAGCATCATTAATAACTTCATTGACTTAGATGCTGAAACTAAGCTCGCCTTGAGCGAGCGCCAGGGCCTAATCATCCGGGTTAAAACAGTTGATCCCTATGCTGTTTTTTATGCTCACATCACCTCGACCGGCGTTGAGCTGTCTAGCGAAAGCTTAGGCGTTGCTCGAGTACGTATCTCAGGCTCTTTCTTAGGGTTAATGGGGGCATTGGTTGGTGGCCATGGCGTTGGACCTAGAGGTCGCCTACAGATTTGGGGTGAGCGCGAGCAAGCCGATTGGGTTCGCAACACGCTACGCCAGTTTAATTTGCGCACGTCTGCTCAGCGCTGGTTAAAGTCACACGTCAACATCACTGAGTTATGGCAGAAAGTTCGCCAAAACGATCCGTCATGGATTAGTGACTTAATGCCCATGCCCGCCATGCTAAAAGAAGCCTTAGCGGAAATACGTGCATTACAAGGTCAGTTAGCAGAACAGCAAGTGGCGTGGCAGGCTCAGCAGTCCGCCTGGCAAAGTCAGCGACGCTGGGACATTGTAATCATTTTGACGGTTTTAACGGCATTAGTATTGAGCCTATTGCCGGGCACTGACATCCAAGAGCGCCTGCATGGCTTAAGCAGCGAACATATCTTATGGGTAGCCATGGCCTTTACCGTGATCAGCACCCGCTTTTGGCGACGCTAAGCCACTTGGCTGCTTAGCGTGTGCGACTAAACACGGCCTGCAAACTATCGGAAATGATACTAGGCGTGCGTCGTGATGCAGCACCCACATCATTTTGCTGCACTTCTGACATGGCCTCAATGATTGCGCGCTTAACACGAACATCTACGGTGCGTGCAATCGACTCATGCAGCTCATCAAGCTCTTTTTCCCACAGTGGCGCACCCTGACGCTTTAACCACCAACGCACTAACACCAAGGTAAACAAACTAGACAACATTGCTGTCAATAATAACTGCAGTAAAAACATGGTAGTTCCTAACGAGTAAAAGCTTATAAACGTGGCAATAATGAACGCCACTCTGAGCCTTGCCGGCCTGTTTCATCTGGCACAAAACACGCACCAACTTGCCCTAAACCCGGCGCTAACACCTCAGCCTCAATAATTCTCACTTCAGCCAACGAGAAGGCATCACCAACCGACATCACACCCTCTTGCAACCAACAGCTCAGTGATGCAATTAATGGCATATGAGACACCACAATTAACTCATCAATATTGTCACGGAAAGCCATGGCAATCATTTGCTCTGCTCGCACAATGTCAGCATCCGGCAAAAAGGACGAATCAATTGTCGCCTCTGGCAAGTTGAGTGTCTGCTGTACCACCAAGGCGGTTTGCCGTGCGCGCAGTAATGGGCTGGTAATAATACGTGCTGGTGTTGCAACCTGACCACACAACCAATCTGCAGACGCCAGTGCTTGCTCCCAGCCTAACTCCGTTAAATTACGCAAACTATCATCTGCCGCCTCGACTTCTGCCTCAGCATGGCGCAGCAAATATAAACGAATCAAGAGGCATCACCAGGTTTCGGCAGCACAAACTCCACATCACTACTTTGGCTAGCCAACATCATGGCTAGCACAACATCGTACAAGCTGCGGCCATTAAAAATGATTTCATACAAACCACTGACTAAGGGCATGCGAATCCCTAACTCATCTGCTTTATGTTTAACCATCTGAATGGTGTTGATGCCTTCCGCTGTTTGCTCTAGATCTTCGACCACATCTTCTAGAGACTGGCCTTGGCCAATGGCAAAGCCCACTTGATAGTTACGACTTAACGATGAAGAGCAAGTGGCGATAAGATCACCTACCCCAGCTAAGCCCAAGAAAGTTAATGGATTAGCACCTAAGTGAACAGCAAATCGGCTCATTTCTGCAAGCGAGCGAGTCAGCAGCATGGCACGAGTGTTCTCGCCAAGATTGTGTGCAGCCGCCATACCTGAAGCGACTGCATAAATATTCTTTAAGGCGCCACTAAGCTCCACACCATACACATCGGTATTAGAGAACACGCGGAAAAAAGTGCAGGACAGCACGGCATGCACAGTATCGCGCAAGGCTTCGTCTGGGCTAGCAATAACCGTACCGGCAATTTGTTTGGCCATAATTTCGCGCGCCAAGTTCGGCCCACTCAATACACCAATACGCTCTAAGCCTGACTCATCACGCAAAATTTCACTCATTAATGCAAAGTTCGCGCGCTCAATACCTTTGGTTGTGCTGACCAACATCTGCTCTGGGCGCAGTGCCGGTTTTGCAGCCTGCAATACACTTCGAAATGCTTTGCTCGGAATCGAAACAAAAATAATGTCCGCCTGAGCCACCACCGCTTGCAAGTCATCACTAAACTGCAGTGATGGATCCAACGGAAATCCCGGCAGGTAACGGGTATTTTCTTGCTTCTCGCGCATATCAGCGAGCTGCTGAGGATCTCGCAACCACAAGGTAGTCGCGTGACCATTTGATGCGGCTAAATTCGCGATGACTGTACCAAAACTACCACCACCCAGCACCGCAACATTAAATGACGACATGAAAAAAAGTCCTTTAGACACACATGGCAAGAACAGCCAAACTTTGATTATACCGACGCCGCCGTACTGACCAACACTTTCTGTCGGACAAAAAAGCCGAGACTACGCTCGGCTTTTTGCTGGGCTATTAATTTTAACCTTGCAGAAGTCGCTGAACACGTCGCACGTACGCCGCAGGATCCTCTAACTGACTACCCTCAGCCAATGCCGCTTGGTCTAACAACACCGCAGCCAAATCAGCAAATCGATCCTCATCCACTTCATTAGCCAACTGGTTAATTAACGCGTGAGTAGGATTGATTTCCAAAATTGGTTTCACTTCTGGCAGCTTCTGGCCTGCAGCCTCCATTAGTTGACGCATCTGGAAGCCAGGATCAAAAGCATCCAATACCAAGCATGTTGGTGACTCACTCAAACGATTGGTAACACGCACCTCTTTCACGCGCTCACCTAATGACTGCTTTAAGCGCTCAACCAAAGCCGTGGCTTGCTGTGTTTGCTCTTCACTGACCACTGGCTCGGCATCATCAGCGCCATTAATCGCTGACAAGTCCACCTCACCTTTACCAATATGCTGGAAAGACTTGCCATCAAACTCACGCAGATAACTCATCATCCACTCATCAATGCGATCAACCAGCAATAACACCTCTACCCCTTTTTTACGGAACAACTCTAAGTGCGGACTTTGGCTGGCCGTGGTGTAGTTATCTGCAGTCAAATAATAAATGGTGTTTTGGCCTTCCTGCATACGCCCTACATAATCAGCCAACGCCACAGAGGCCGACTTATCATCAGACGCTGTCGAAGCAAAGCGCAACAGCTTGGCAATTTTCTCCTGATTGCTGCTGTCCTCAGCCAAGCCCTCTTTCAGTACCTGACCAAACGCAGCATAAAATTTGGCATAGGCCTCTTTGTCATCGGCCAATTTTGCAATCATGTCTAACGCACGTTTTGTGAGCGCTGACTTCATTGAGTCGATCACATCGGATGACTGCAGCAGCTCACGCGATACGTTCAGCGGCAAATCATTGGAATCAATAACACCTTTGATGAAGCGCAAATACAGCGGCATAAACTGCTCAGCATCGTCCATGATAAAGACGCGCTGCACATACAATTTTAGACCACGCACACCTTCACGCTGATACAAATCAAAGGGGGCACGGCCCGGCACATAAAGCAGTGATGTGTACTCTAACTTGCCTTCGACTTTGTTATGGCTCCAGGCCAGCGGATCCTCAAAGTCGTGAGCAATATGCTTATAAAACGCTTGATACTCATCATCTTTGATTTCGGTACGTGGGCGTGACCACAAAGCCTTGGCTTGGTTAACCACCTCATAGGCCGCTTCTTCACCCTCTTTTTCTGCAGGCGCTTTTAGATGCACTGGCAAGGCAATATGTTCAGCATATTTGTGAATAATATTTCGCACACGCCAGCTATCAGCGAACTCTCGTGATGCCTCGCGCAGATGTAACGTAATCGTAGTGCCGCGCGCTGCTTGCTCAATGGTTTCTACACTAAATTCACCTGTGCCTTCTGACTCCCAGCGCACGCCCTCTGCTGCTGTAGCACCAGCACGGCGGCTGGTTAATACGACTTTTTCGGCAACCACAAAAGCAGAGTAAAAGCCGACACCAAATTGACCAATTAACTGACTGTCTTTTTTCTCATCACCGGTCAGATTTTTCATAAACTCTGAAGTGCCAGAGCGTGCAATTGTGCCAAGATTTTGAATGACTTCATCACGACTCATGCCAATGCCATTGTCGCGCAAAGTTAATGTGCCAGCGGTTTGGTCAACATCAATCCAAATACCTAACTCGGTATCATCGGCCAGCAATTCGGGCTTTGATAACGCCTCAAATCGTAATTTATCGGCAGCATCTGAAGCGTTAGAAATCAGTTCGCGTAAAAAAATTTCCGGATTGCTGTAGAGCGAATGAATCATCAAATGCAGTAATTTTGAGACTTCAGTCTGAAAGCCCATGGTTTCTTTTTGTGGGGCCAGTGATTCTTGCGTGGTCATAAGTCATCCTCATCGTCATTCAACACCAAGTAACGATATGGGTACGCTAGATCAAAATCTCAAGCCCTGCCGTTGGTCGTTTTTTTTATGAACACGCTGTTGCGTTCCAATCGGTTCAGCATAGACTGAGGAAACCCGCATATTGCTGTGGGACACAATAATGAAAGAGGATATCTTCATGACAATGAAAAAATTACTCGCTGCCGCTGTAATTGCAAGCACCAGTACATTTGCCATGGCCGATCAAGATGTAGGCTGTGGTGTTGGTACCATTCTTTGGGCAGGTCAATCTGGTCTCGTACCAAAAGTATTAGCAGCAACCACTAACGGTACTCTCGGCAACCAAACATTCGGTATTTCTACTGGCACCCTAGGTTGCCAACAAGACGGTGTCATCACCTCTCGCGTTCGCCTGTCCATGTACACCGGCTCTAATATTGAGCGCTTGGCGCGTGACATGTCAGTTGGTCAAGGTGAAAGCCTAAATGTGCTGGCCGATTTGATGGGTATTAGTGAAGAAGACCGCCCCGTATTCTTCCAGGCCACACGTGACAACTTTGGTCAAATTTTTGCACCAACCAACATCACAGCAGGCCAAGTGTTAGATTCACTGCAAGCAGTGATGACAAACAACGAACAGCTCGCTGGTTACGTCAAAGCCTAATCACCTTGCTCCCTGTCTAAAAAGCCCTGCTCGCAGGGCTTTTTTCTGCTTTAGGATGCTGTTTGTTTTATGCGCCCCTATTTTTCACTAACCATATTGCTGCTAAGCCTCTCATTCACTCCGGCGGTACAAGCTGAAGAGTTGTACTGGCAAAAACTAATTCGTAATGATCAGTCTGAACACACACAAATTGACACCTTGTTGGCAGCGGCACAACAGCAAGACTTAACAACACCCGATACGCATCCACGTTGTCGTTTTCCCGCCCGTTATGCTTGGCTGCAAACAAAATATTCCGAACAGGCACAGCGCTGGCCAGATCAGCCCTGCCCGGCATTAAGTCAGTGGCTTAAAGATTTAGACAGCAACCAAATTACCTTAGTGTTTGCCAGCGATTATCTAAATAATCCGTCATCAATGTTTGGCCACACCTTGCTGCGACTAGACTCGCGCCAACACAGCGATGACGTACGTTTGCTGTCTTATGCCATTAATTATTCAGCACAAACTAACACCACGAACGGCCTTGAGTTTGCATGGAAGGGCCTTACTGGCGGTTACCCCGGCGCATTTTCACTTTTACCCTATTATGAAAAGGTTAAAGAGTACAACGACTGGGAAAGCCGTGATCTGTGGGAGTACGAACTTAACTTAAGTGAAGACGAGGTCAATCGCCTGCAATTAGTGTATTGGGAGTGGCGCGAGTTCACCTCGCCTTATTACTTCTTTACCCGTAATTGCTCTTACGAGCTGCTAGGGCTGATTGAAATGGCCAAACCTGGCTTGGATTTGCAGTCACGCTTTAATTGGCATGCCATGCCTACCGATACGCTGCGCGCGGTACTAGAGCAACCCAATCTGCTTAAACGAGTCAGCTATCGTGCAGCTAGCGGCACAAAGTTAGCGGCCGCGGCAAAACGCAATAGTCGGCAGGTCAATCGGCAAGCGTTGGCATTAAGCCAAAATGGAGCATTTACTCAAGATTTAACAGCACTTGAGCAGGCACAGGCGTTAGAAGCTGCTTATGATGATTTATACACTCGTCATGTAAGCCACAAAGCAGATGTTAACGCGCCAACAAGACTACGCCAGTTGCTAACACAGCGCAGCACATTGACGGTACCAGACCAACGTGTTGAGCCGCCAGTGCCTGCAATTGAACCATCACAAGGCCACGGCACCGGACGTTGGTCGGTTGGCATTGGTCAAGACCATGAGACCTTTAGCACGCTGCGTTTTCGCCCGGCCTACCACGACTGGTTAGACCCCAGTGGTGGCTATCGCACCGGCGCAGGCATTAGCTTTTTAGATCTTGCACTACGTGCTGGTCGCAGCGGGCTAAAAGTAGAAGAGGCCACACTCGTTGGCATTGACTCATTAGCACCAGTCAACAGCCTACACATGCCCACCTCATGGTCCGTACGTTTAGGCGTTGATCGAGCCCTTACCGACGCTGATGACAACAAACGCCACAGCATGACCGTGTTAGAAGGTGGGGCTGGTTTAGCCACTTGGGTATCAAATGCGCTGTGTTACGGCCAAAATCATGGCGACATTCGTGCCAGTAAAAGCTTGCTTAAAGGTTATGAGTTTGGCGTTGGTGCACGCTTAGGCTGTATCGGCCAGTTAGGTCAGCATGTGCCTGAAACATGGCGCTGGAGCATCGAAACGAGGCCTATGTATCGCTTGCCCGCCAATAATTGGAGCCATGAATTACGCTTGGGGCTACAGCGCAATCTCAATACCGAAAATGCAATCCGCATAGAAGGCCGTCAATATTGGCGAAAAGATAGTCAAGCTGTGCTGAGCATGAGTTGGCTACACTATTTTTAATCCAAATCCTTGAGCGGTTTTAGATTAAGCACAGATCGGCTACCATTAGTCACCGGCACCGTTGCCATTTATTAGAAGGTTATAAACATGCAGATTGCTCAAGACAGCGTTGCGCTGATCGATTACACCCTGACCAACGACAATGGCGACGTTATCGACAGCTCCGCTGGTGGCGAACCATTGGCTTATCTCCATGGTCATCACAATATTATTCCTGGCTTAGAAAAAGCATTGCTGGGCAAAGCCGTTGGCGACAGCCTGAAAGTCAGCATTGAGCCTGCTGAAGGTTATGGCGAATTTAACCCAGAATTGATGGAAGTTGTTCCACGCCATTTGTTTGCTGGTGTTGACGACATTCAAGCTGGCATGCAGTTCCAAGCGCAAACTGCGCAAGGTATGCAGGTTATTACGGTAGCCGCTGTTGAAGGCGACAATATCACCGTGAATGGCAACCACCCATTGGCTGGCCAAACATTACACTTTGATGTGACCGTGAAAGAAGTTCGTGCCGCATCAGAAGAAGAGCTGGCTCATGGCCACGTACATGGCATTGGTGGACATCACCACTAAGCATTTGCTGCACACAAAAAACCGGCTTAAACGCCGGTTTTTTTGTATGGACAGGCTGCCAGTGCTGCCGCTTGGTAACGCTCTACACCGATACGCTCGCGCTGCAAAAAGTCAGCAACAGCCTGCTGTAACCCCGGATGCTGAAAACGATGCCATGAGTTGGTTAGCACCGGCTCAAAACCACGAATCAGCTTATGCTCACCTTGTGCTCCTGGATCAAAGCAACTTAAGCCCTGCGAAATTGCATACTCAATACCGCGATAAAAACAGACCTCAAAGTGCAATAACGGCACATCTTCTAGCGCCCCCCAATAACGACCATACAAGGTATTGTCAGCAACAATAAACAATGCCATCGCAATCACACGCTGCTGTCGTCTCACCAATAAAACACGAACAAACTGCCCCATCTGCTGGCATAACAAGCTAAAGAATTCAGGCGTTAAATACGGCAGCTGCCCACGCACGGCATAGGTATTATTATAACAATCATATACTTGGCTTATTATCTCTGGGCTTAACTGATCTCCAGCACACCATTCAAAACTCAAATCTAACAAGGCTACTTTGCGCCGCTCTTGTCGAATTTTTTTGCGTCTATCCGATGTTAATAGCGCAAGAAAATCATCAAAGCTTTGGTAATTTTGATTACGCCAATGAAACTGACAATCGTGTCGTAAAAGCCACAGCGGGTCTTGAGACAAATAGGTGTTGCTATCGGAATTAGTAAAATTAATATGCCAGCTCGATAAGCCAGCTAACTTTGGCAAGTTAACTAACTCCTTGAGCAATAGTTCAATCGCCGCTGAACGACCAAACACCCGCGGCCCAGTAATTGGGCTAAAAGGTACCGCTGATAACCACTTCGGATAATATGCAATGCCTGCTTGATAAGCCCCTTCTGCCCATGCTTGATCAAACACATACTCGCCACGAGAGTGCTGCTTTAGCCATCCCGGCATAGCAGCCTGTAGCGAATTGTTTTCATCAAGCACCACAATATGTGCAGGCGCCCAGCCAGTACCAGCTCCCACACAGCCAGTGCGCTCCAAGCCGTATAAAAATGTATGACTTAAAAAGGGTTGCTGCAGTGTTAACAAACCATCCCACTGCTCAGGCTTTATGTCTGCCAAGCTGTGGACTACTGACACCTTCATTGTTGAACCAAGACGCGCTGATAAAACTCATCAACTGCGACAACAACTTCATCGGTATGGGTGTGATGCGGAGCATGTCCGGCATTATCCAATAACAAAGTTTCAATCGATGGCACAATTTTCAACAAACGACGGCCATGATTCCAATACGGCACCAGCTCGTCTCGTTCACCATGAATAATCAATAACGGCTTATTGATGCGATCGTAATGCACACTCAATAACTGCATGTACTCATTACTATTGTTCATATCACGCACATTGTGCTGATAACTGCGTGGCCGTAATGCCAAGGCAACTGCTGTTTTTTCAACTTGTTGTTCTGGCACAGGGTCAGGCGAAAACACATCATTCAAGCCCGAATGCAGCATAAATTGACCGAGTGGATAAACCAATGTCCAAGCAAAAAGTGGCCCAATAAGCGGCAAATCTCCAATACGATAAGTCCAGTTAAGTGGCCCTGCCCAGTGCCCAGCAACACCTGACAATGACACCCCGGCACTGATTTGTTCGTCATAGTGTACCAATGCCGCAGCCACCACACTGCCCGCCCATGAGTGACCGATCACTAAGGGTTTTGCTAAGCCAAGCTGATTTGCGGCCTTTAGCATCAGCTCAATTTGGCGGCCCGGATCCATCCACTCATTCGTGGGTCGTGAACTGTGGCCAAAGCCAGGTCTATCAAAAGCAATAACATGATATTTGCTGGCTAAACGCGGCAGTAAGCTGGAAGTAAATTCATTTAGGTTTGAACTGGCGCCATGCACCAACATCACCGCAGGTCCTTCGCCCGCCTGCACATAATGCAAGCGCACACCATCTACCGTAATAAATTGGCCAACCGGTGGATATTGCTGGTTGATACGCCATTGGCCATACACAGTCCACACAACCAATATCAGGACCAATGTTACTAAGGTTGAAATAATCATTTGAGTTACATTCATAGCGCTAATGTCGCTGATTGTGTTCTAAAAACAAGGCCACAAAGTGAATTTCTGCTAAAAAAAAGCCCGCTAACTACGCGGGCTTTTTTTCAAGTGCTTGGCTTATTTCCAGCCAGTCAGCTCAGCAATACCGGCACCCAACATCGCTGGGTTAGATACTGTTTTTACACCCGCAGCTTCAAGTGCGGCAAACTTCTCATCCGCAGTTCCTTTACCACCAGAAATGATGGCGCCAGCATGGCCCATGCGCTTACCAGCAGGCGCGGTTACACCGGCGATATAGGAAACCACTGGCTTAGTGACATTGGCTTTAATAAACTCAGCAGCTTCTTCTTCTGCTGAACCACCAATTTCACCGACCATAATAATGGCTTCGGTTTGTGGGTCGTTCTGGAACAATTCCAGCGCATCAATAAAGGTCATGCCAGGAATTGGATCGCCACCAATACCAATACAGGTTGACTGGCCAAAGCCCAAATCTGTGGTTTGCTTAACCGCTTCATAGGTCAATGTGCCGGAGCGCGACACAATACCGACTTTACCCGGCAAGTGAATGTGGCCGGGCATAATGCCAATTTTGCATTCGCCCGGTGTGATGATGCCGGGGCAATTAGGGCCGATCAGACGCACACCACCTTTACGCAAAATGTATTCTTTAACAAACAGCATATCGATAGCCGGTACGCCTTCAGTGATACAGACTACCAGTTCAATACCGGCATCCACTGCTTCCAGAATAGAGTCTTTGGCAAAAGCAGCAGGCACATAAATAACAGAAGCGTTAGCACCAGTTTTTTCAACGGCTTCACGTACTGTGTCAAATACTGGCAGACCTAGGTGTGTGGTGCCGCCTTTACCCGGCGTAACACCGCCAACCATATTAGTGCCATAAGCAATCGCTTGTTCGGTATGCATTGAGCCTTGCGAACCGGTGATGCCTTGGCAAATCACTTTGGTAGATTTATTAATCAAGACACTCATGTTCAGACTCCCACAGCTTTAACAACCAGCTCACCGGCTTCGTTTAACGAGGCGGCTGGCGTGATATTCAGTCCACTTTCACGCAGTTTTTGCGCACCTAAATCGGCATTGTTGCCCTCTAAACGGACAACAACAGGCACTTTAACGCCAACATCTTGAACTGCGCCGATAATGCCGTCTGCAATCATGTCGCAACGTACAATGCCGCCGAAAATATTGACCAGAACGGCCTTAACCGAGCTATCAGATAGAATGATTTTGAATGCTTCGGTCACGCGCTCTTTAGTTGCACCACCGCCAACATCAAGGAAGTTAGCAGGCTGGCCGCCTTTCAACTTAATCAAGTCCATAGTTGCCATGGCCAAACCAGCGCCATTCACCATGCAACCAATATTGCCTTCCAGCGCAACGTAGTTCAGTTCCCACTCTGCTGCACGACGCTCACGCTCATCTTCTTGTGATGGGTCATACATGCCCTTCAGCTTAGGATGGCGATACAAAGCATTGGAATCGATAACGATTTTGGCATCTAAGCAATGCAGATTACCTTCATTGGTAATCACCAATGGGTTGATTTCCAACAGCGCCAAATCAAGATCAGTAAACATGGTGCCTAAGCCCATGAAGATTTTCACGAACTGCTTCACTTGATCTGGATTTAAGCCCAGTTTGTAAGCCAACTCACGACCTTGGTAAGGCTGTGGGCCAACGAGTGGATCAATGGCTGCTTTGAAGATTTTTTCCGGTGTTTCGTGAGCGACTTTTTCGATCTCTACACCACCTTCAGTGGACGCCATAAAAACAATGCGTCGTGAAGCACGGTCAACAACAGCACCAAGGTACAGTTCATTAGCGATATCAGTGCAGCTCTCAACCAGAATTTTTGTCACTGGCTGACCGCTAGCATCTGTTTGATACGTCACTAGGCGTGTACCTAGTTTTTCGCGGGCAAATGCTTCGACTTCATCGAGTGATTTAACTAGCTTAACGCCACCAGCCTTACCACGACCACCGGCATGCACCTGAGCCTTAACGACCCAAAGATCACCACCAATACGCTCAGCCGCAGCACGTGCCTCTTCAGGCGTGGACACTGCGAAACCCTTAGAGACCGGAAGGCCATATTCGGCAAACAGTTGTTTGCCCTGATACTCGTGCAGATTCATTGTTTAATCACCACTCGTTGTTGAAAAAAAACCAAGGGGCTTTTAGCCCCTTAAGTTATCAATTATTTGCGTTTGCGTTGGATGGCATGAATTGCACGGCCATCCGCGGCCAGTGCAGCTTCATGCACCACTTCCGACAAAGTCGGATGAGCAAAACACATCAGTTGCAGGTCTTCGATGGTGGCACCAAACTCCATGGCAATTAAACCTTGGTGAATAATGTCGCCAGCCGCTGGCCCAATCACGTGCATACCCAGTACTCGATCAGTTTTGGCATCAGCCACAAACTTCACGAAACCAGCAGTGTCGTCAGATGCCAAGGCACGACCGTTTACCGCAAAGGCAAACTGACCTACTTTGACATCAACACCTTCAGCTTTGGCTTGCTCTTCTGTTTTACCCACCCATGCCGCTTCAGGATGAGTATAAATAACCGAGATAATGAGGTCGTAATTAACTTGTGCATGGTGACCAGCAATCACCTCTGCCGCCATGACGCCCTCTTCCATGGCTTTGTGTGCCAGCATAGGGCCGCGCACCAAGTCGCCAATAGCATAAACACCTGGCACGGAGGCGTGGCACTGATCATCAACATGAACAAAACCACGCTCATCTAAACTCACGCCACTATCCGCACTGAGCAGACCGTCGGTCACTGGGCGGCGGCCAACAGCGACGATCAAACGATCAAAAACTTCTTCATGATCGCCCTTAGCATCGGTGTAAGTTACCGTCACTTTGCCTTTGGCAACTTTAGTGCCGGAAACTCGCGCGCCCAAACGAATATCTAAACCTTGACGTGTGAAAATCTTTTGCGCTTCTTTAGCGATCGCTTTATCGGCCATTGGCAGCATGGCATCAACAGCTTCTAGCACTACTACCTCAGAGCCAAGGCGTGACCATACTGAGCCTAGCTCTAGGCCAATAACACCAGCGCCAATAACGCCTAAACGCTTAGGGACTTCTTCAAACTCGAGCGCGCCAGTGGAGTCAACTACAATGCCTTCGTGCAGTGGCGCTACCGGAATTTGCACAGGCTCTGAACCAGATGCCAAAATAACGGCGTCAGCTTCAAGAACTTGCTTTTCACCCTCATGTGGCGTGAATTCAACTTGCTTGCCGCTTAGCAAACGACCACTACCTTGTAGCCACGTAATGTTATTGCCTTTCAGCAAAGCGGCTACACCAGAAGTTAGGCCATCAACCACTTTGTCTTTACGGGCCTGCATGGCTTTAACATCAAGCCCAACCTCACCCACCACAATTCCGTGAGTAGCATAGCTACTTTTAACTTCATGGTATTTATGTGAAGAATCCAGCAAGGCTTTTGATGGAATGCAACCTACGTTGAGGCAAGTACCGCCCAGTGCAGGCTTACCTTTATGCATGCGGCGCTCGATACAAATGACCGACAACCCCAGCTGAGCAGCACGAATAGCTGCCTCATAACCACCAGGACCACCGCCAATTACCACTACATCAGCTTTTTGCGTCATTAGTATTCCTCATCCCTAACTTAGATTTCCAGCAACAAACGTGCAGGATCTTCGACTAATTCTTTAATCGCGACCAAGAAGCTCACTGCTTCTTTACCATCAATTAAGCGATGGTCATATGACAATGCCAAATACATCATTGGCAAAATCACAACCTGACCGTCAACGGCCATTGGACGCTCTTGGATTTTGTGCATACCCAAAATAGCGGTTTGTGGGAGGTTCAAAATCGGCGTTGATAACAAGGAGCCAAACACACCACCATTAGAAATGGTGAACGTACCGCCCGTCATGTCTTCAATCGACAACTTACCGTCGCGTGCTTTTTTGCCATAGGCCATAACGCCCTTTTCAATTTCTGCCAAGCTCATTTGCTCAGCATCGCGCAACACAGGCACAACTAAACCACGGTCTGAAGACACTGCGACACCAATGTCAGAATAACCGTGATACACAATGTCATTGCCATCAATTGAGGCGTTCACTGCAGGGAAACGTTTGAGAGCTTCGGTTGCTGCTTTCACAAAGAACGACATAAAGCCTAGGCGTACACCATGCACTTTTTCAAACTTGTCTACATATTGCTTACGCAGATCCATTACTGGCTTCATATTGACTTCGTTAAACGTGGTCAGCATGGCAGTAGACTGTTTCGCTTCTAACAAGCGCTCAGCAACTTTGGCACGTAAGCGTGTCATTGGCACACGCTTCTCAATGCGCTCACCAGCAGCCAATGGCGCTGCAGCAGCTGCCGGAGCTGACGCTGCAGGTGTGGATGTAGGTGCTGCAGCCTTCGGCGCCGCCAACACATCCGCTTTGGTAACACGACCACCAACCCCTGAGCCGGTTAGGTTCGCTACATTTACCCCTGCTTCTGCAGCGGCTTTACGCGCAGCAGGGCCTGCCGCAGCGGGCGCCTCAGCTTTTGCTGGCTCTGCTGCTTTTGCTGGTTCTGCCGCTGGCGCACTCGCCGCTGGAGCAGCTGCAGCTCCTTCCGTCACATGTGCTAATAACTCTTGCGACAACACTGTATCGCCTTCTTGCTTTAACACGTCTTGCAAGACACCATCTGCGGGAGAGACCACTTCAAGTACGACCTTATCGGTTTCAATATCGACTAGAAGTTCATCACGCTTGACTGCATCACCTGGCTTTTTGTGCCATGTTGCCACCGTGCCATCCGCCACTGACTCAGGGAAAACCGGTGCTTTAATTTCCAGACTCATGATTAGAGTTCCTTTTAACTGGATTGTTTAGGCGTTCGTCACGCCAAGGGCATCAGCGACTAAAGCCGCTTGTTCTTTAGTATGTAAGTAAACCGAGCCACAAGCAGGCGCTGCCGACAGCGGACGTCCGGTATAGCCAATTTTCAACAACGGCTGCCATTTGCCAACCACTCGTTCAAGGTTATGTCGCGTGTTATACCAAGCACCTTGGTTCATCGGCTCTTCTTGGCACCACACCACCTCTTCTGCTTTGGTATATGGCTTGATAGCAGCCATTAAGTTTGCATCAGGGAATGGATATAACTGCTCTACACGCACGATAGCGACATGGCTCAGCCCTAACTCGCGGCGCTTCTCTAACAAGTCGTAATAGACTTTGCCGCCACAGATAACAACACGTTTCACCGCTTTGGCATCAATTGCATCAATTTCTGGAATAACCGTACGGAAGCCACCTTGACTCAGCTCCTCAATCGGTGACACCGCCAATTTATGACGCAACAAACTCTTAGGCGACATAATAATCAATGGCTTACGCAATGGACGCACTGCTTGTCGACGCAATAAGTGGAAAATTTGAGCAGGTGTTGATGGCGTACAAACCTGCATATTGTGCTCTGCACACAATTGCAGGAAGCGCTCTAAACGAGCCGAAGAGTGCTCAGGACCTTGGCCTTCGTAACCATGCGGCAATAGCATTGTTAAGCCACAAACACGCTCCCACTTGGTTTCACCACTCGAAATAAACTGGTCAATTACCACTTGGGCGCCGTTGGCAAAGTCACCAAACTGAGCTTCCCAAACAATCAACGAGTTAGGTGTCGTGGTGGCATAACCATACTCAAATGCCAGCACCGCCTCTTCAGATAATAAAGAGTCATAAAGCTCTAACTGCTTTTCTCTCAGCACTAATTGCTGCAGCGGAATATGCGGCTCATTGTTGTTTTGGTTATACAAAATGGCATGACGATGCGAGAACGTGCCACGACCAATGTCTTGACCCGTAATGCGAACAAAAAAGTCTTCTTGCAGCAAAGTCGCATATGCCATGACTTCAGCAGCACCCCAGTTCAACTCGAGATTGCCCGCCCACATGCGCTCACGATCTTCCAATACCTTTTTAACTTGTCGCTGCACGACAAACTGTTCAGGCATAGTCGACATGATTTTGCCGAGTCGAGCCAATTCGGTTAATGGCACGCCTGTGTCCCACTCATCCACAACTGAGTGATTCAAGTATGGTGTCCAATCCACAAACAATGTTTTGTTAGGATTTGGGACCAACTCTGGCACTACGCTCTCACCTGCCTCTAGCTTCTGACGATAAGCGTTTACCATCTCATCACCTGTGCCAGGCTTAATCGAACCTTCTTTTTCTAAGCGTTCAGCATAAATAGCACGGGTGGTTGGCAAGTTGTTAATGACCTTGTACATCAGCGGTTGCGTTGCTGATGGCTCATCGGCTTCGTTATGACCACGGCGACGATAACAATACATGTCAATCACGACGTCTTTCTTAAACTCCATGCGGAAGTCCAAGGCCATTTGCGTCACAAACAATACCGCCTCTGGATCATCACCATTGACATGGAAAATGGGCGGCTGAACCATTTTGGCTACGCCAGTACAGTATTCAGTCGAGCGCGCATCATCAACACGGCTAGTGGTAAAGCCCACTTGGTTATTGACCACAATATGCACAGTACCGCCGGTTTTATAACCGCGCGTTTGCGACATTTGGAAGGTCTCCATGACCACACCTTGGCCAGCAAATGCAGCATCACCATGAATACTAA
This sequence comes from uncultured Moraxellaceae bacterium, assembly GCA_947085865.1. Classification (GTDB taxonomy): domain Bacteria; phylum Pseudomonadota; class Gammaproteobacteria; order Pseudomonadales; family Moraxellaceae; genus Perlucidibaca. The sequence continues at coordinate 49,611 of CAMTYC010000030.1, read as the reverse complement.
TTGGCAATACCAAACGGCCAGATGAGTCTAAGCGGCGGTCTTGACGAGCACGTACCGAGCCCTCGACAACAGGCGAAACAATCTCTAGGTGCGATGGGTTAAATGCCATCGCCAAGTGCACTTCACCACCGGGCGTCATCAGGTTAGAAGAGAAGCCTTGGTGGTATTTCACATCACCTGAGCCTTTTTGGGTGAAGGACTTACCTTCAAATTCACCAAATAAACTGCTGGGCTGCTTACCTAAAATATTGACCAGAACATTAAGACGGCCACGGTGAGCCATACCAATCACGACTTCTTTGGTGCCGGCCTGTCCAGCTCGGTAAATACACTCTTTAACCATTGGAATAAGTGACTCACCACCTTCCAAGCCAAAGCGCTTCGCACCAGCAAAACGCGAACCCAAATAACGCTCTAAGCCTTCGGCTGCGGTAATCGATTCGAGTAATAGCCGCTTGGTGTCTGTTGAGAAACCAAAGTTGCCACGCGCACCTTCAAGACGCTGCTGAATCCAGCGCTTTTGTGCGGTATCTACAATATGCATGTACTCAATGCCGATGCTCTGACAGTAAATCGCATCAAGGCTTTTGACAATTTCACGCAGCGGCGCTTCAGCTTTACCAATCGCTAAATTGCCAACATTAAATACTGTATCTAAATCGGCTGGCGTTAAACCATGGCTAGATAACTCAATATCAGGAACATCGTGGCGGACAACTAAGCCTAGCGGATCAATTTTTGCGCGCTGATGCCCACGATTTCGATAGCCAGCAATAAGCTGCAGCACCGCCACTTGACGTTGGTCATGCGCGCTAGAAACTTCATTAGTGGCTAAAGGTTTAGCGCGACTTCGATTGCGTGCCAGCAATAAAAACTGCTCACGAATCACATGATGGGGAGTGTCTTGACTAACCTCTGCAACACGAGGCAAAAGTTCAAAATAAGTGCGCCACTCATCAGGCACACTGGCAGGAGAAACTAAGAATTCTTCATAAAGTGCTTCAACATAGGCGGCGTTATCAGCAGAAAGTTGTGATGTTTTCCACTGATTCAGCATTTGGCCTTCTTGCATGATGATTATCCCAAACAGAATATTGCCTGAACTAAATCTTATCGGTTACAAGACTCAGATTTTTACAACGGCTTAGGGTGTCTAGGCCGCGAAAGTAGACTGGATACTAACGCGAATCAGCCTACTGAGGAACCACTACCAAAGTGTGACTAGACAAATTATTCGACGAGTGGAAACAAAAACGACCGCATGAGCGGCCGTTTTTGTTTTACTGAAAAAACCTGCGTTACGAGGCCTGCGTCAGCAACATATTGCGAATGTGACCAATCGCCTTAGTTGGATTCAAACCTTTAGGGCAAGAGCTGACACAATTCATAATGCCACGGCAACGGAACAAGCTGAACGGATCGTCGAGCTTAGCCAAACGATCAGCAGTTGCTGTGTCGCGGCTATCGGCCAAGAAGCGGTAAGCCTGCAGCAATGCGGATGGGCCTAAGAACTTCTCTGGATTCCACCAGAATGATGGGCAGCTTGTTGAACAGCAGGCACAAAGAATGCACTCATAAAGACCATCAAGCTTGGCACGCTCTTCTGGTGTCTGCAGACGCTCAATCGCAGGTGCTGGTGTGTCGTTGATGACATAGGGCTGTACTTTTTCGTACTGCGCAAAGAACATCGACATATCAACAACCAAGTCACGCAGCACTGGCAAGCCTGGCAAAGGCTTAACAATCAGATGATTGCCACCTTTAGTTGCCACCGACACTGGCGTAATACACGCCAAGCCGTTCTTACCATTCATATTGACGCCATCTGAACCACACACACCTTCACGGCATGAGCGACGGTAGACCAAGGAATCATCTTGTTCTTTCACCAGATTCAACACATCCAACACCATCAAATCACGGCCTTGGGTGTCGACCTGGAACTCTTTCATAAAGGGTTCGCGGTCGGTATCTGGGTTGTAACGATAGATGCTGACTTTAAGCATGATGAACCCCTATCAATAAGTACGTGCTTTAGGTTGGAACGCCTTAACTTGCTTAGGCGCAAAGTTCACGGCACGCTTGCCAACCACCTTGGTGTCGGTGTGGAACAGCGAGTGAGCCAACCAGTTTTCATCATCACGATTTGGATAATCTTCACGGCTATGCGCACCACGCGACTCAGTACGAACCTGAGCTGACAATGCTGTCGCTTCGGCTGTTTCCAGCAAGTTATCTAGCTCTAATGCCTCAACACGCGCGGTGTTGAACGACTGAGTTTTGTCACCCAAATGTGCGCGGGCAATGCGTTCACGCAGATCGGCTACGTGAGCAACACCTTTGTCCATGTCTTCGCCACGACGGAAGATACCGAAGTTCAGCTGCATGCTACGTTGCAATTCTTTGCGCAACTCAGGCACAGACTCGCCACTTACTGAGCTATTCCAGCGATTCATACGCGCTTGTGCACGCTCAATATCAGAAGCAGATGGCTCGCGCTGCTCCATACCTTGACGCAATGCATCTTCAATATGCAGACCGGCAGCACGACCAAACACCACCAAGTCAAGCAGTGAGTTACCGCCTAAGCGGTTGGCACCATGCACAGACACACAGGCAATTTCACCCACGGCATACAGACCATTCACGATGGAATCATTACCGTTGGCATCAACAGCAATAGCTTGGCCATGCACGTTAGTTGGAATACCACCCATCATATAGTGACAGGTTGGAATGACAGGGATCGGTTCTTTCACTGGGTCAACATGAGCAAAAGTTTGCGCCAGCTCACAGATGCCAGGCAGGCGGCTGTGCAGCACTTCTTTACCCAAATGATCCAATTTCAGATAAACATACTCGCCATCTGGACCTGCACCGCGACCTTCGCGAATTTCAGTTGCCATGGCACGCGCGACAACGTCACGTCCGGCCAAATCTTTGGCATTTGGCGCATAACGCTCCATGAAGCGCTCACCGTCTTTATTCAGCAAATAACCGCCTTCACCACGGCAACCTTCCGTTACTAGCGTACCAGCACCAGCAATGCCGGTTGGGTGGAACTGCCACATTTCCATGTCTTGCAATGGAATGCCAGCACGCGCGGCCATGCCAACACCATCACCGGTATTGATATGAGCATTAGTAGTAGAAGCGTAAATACGGCCTGCACCACCGGTAGCAAATACGGTTGCTTTTGACTTAAAGAACACCACTTCGCCACTAGCGATATCCATCGCAATAACACCGCAGACATCACCAGCTTGGTTGCGAACGATATCGATCGCTAACCATTCAATGTAGAACTTGGTTTTGTGATGCAAATTTTGCTGATACAGCGTATGTAGCAGAGCATGGCCAGTACGGTCAGCGGCAGCACAGGTACGTGCGGCTTGAGTCGGATTATCTGGGCCCTTGGACTGACCACCGAATGGACGCTGATAAATGCGGCCTTCGTCAGTACGCGAAAATGGCAAACCCATGTGCTCCAGTTCGAATACAACTTGTGGGCCCACCGAGGTCATGTACTCAATAGCGTCTTGGTCACCAATGTAATCAGAACCTTTGACGGTGTCATACATGTGCCAGCGCCAATCGTCATTAGGATCCGCAGAAGCGATTGCACAGGTAATACCACCTTGCGCCGACACTGTGTGTGAACGGGTTGGGAACACTTTCGAGATCAGTGCTGTTTTAAAACCGGATTGCGCCAACTGCAGCGAGGCACGCATGCCTGCACCACCACCACCGACAATGACAGCGTCAAAATTGACTGTACGCATTGTTGTCATATCAATTGCCCCAAATGATCTGAATGCCCCAGACGATGACTACAACCAGTGCAATCGCCATAACAATCTGTGCCACCAAACGCACCACATTAGCCGATTGACCCATCTGGCTAGTGGTTAAGTAGTCGGTGAAAACAGTCCACATACCAATCCAAGCGTGTGCAACAAATGACAACAATGCCAGCAGCGTAAAAATACGCATGCACGTGCCACTCATAAACGCATGCCATGTAGCGTAATCAAGGTTTGAGTTGATGATGAAAAAACCAAACAACCAAACTGTGTACGCAGCAAGAATAATGGCGCTAACGCGCTGAATCAGCCAATCGGACAAACCAGAACGACTAAAGCTTGTTGCACTCTTCATGACAGCACCACCCAAACAAATAATGCAGCAATGGCAAACGCTGACACCACCAAAGTGGCCTTGGCAAACGAACGCCCGCCTTCTAAGGACTCGCCAATACCCCAGTCAGCAATTAAATGCTTAACACCGGCTAAGAAGTGATAAACCAGACCGGCCAAAGCAACAAACAAGACCAGTTTAGCTACCACACCTGATAACAACGCTTGCGTCTGCGCAAAGCCTTCTGGCGAAGACAATGAGCATTGCAAGAGCCATAACAGCCCGGGAATGACAAAAAATAATAAAATGCCTGAAAGGCGGTGCAAGATTGATGCAATAGCGACCGGCGACTTCAAATTGAGTTCGATAACGGTAGCCATTGAAAGATTGACAGGTCTATTGCTTTTCACGAGAGCGTCCTGTTGATCTGGCCTAAAGGCACATGATAGGGAAAGTTTAGACGCTAAGACACTGATAATAATAAAGTTAATTTTTATTACCGTCAGATGACTCAACGATGGCGGCAAGTATAATCCCGCACAATCTGTAATACAAACCACCTTAGGCGACAAACACGCCACAATCGTCTGAATTTATATGCGACTTAAGTCGATGGACGGCGCCACTTACCGCTAATTCGTTGACAATTTTGCCTCGTGATTTAAGCTAGGCGCGCATTTGCACATGCAGACGTGCATTTCTCTCTTGCTAATAAGCACGCAGAACCCACCAGGAGACCGTGATGACGGCCAAAAACGCGACACTGACTATCGGTGATGAATCCCTTTCCCTTCCAATTTCATCTGGCACACTGGGTCCAGATGTCATTGATGTCAAAGATGTTTTAGCTAAAGGCTACTTCACGTTTGACCCAGGCTTCATGTCGACTTCCGCCTGTGAATCCAAAATCACTTTCATCGATGGCGACAAAGGTATTTTGTTGCATCGCGGCTACCCCATTGATCAGTTGGCCGAAAAAGCTGAATACCTTGAAGTGTGTTACCTGCTGCTGAACGGCGAATTGCCCAATGCAGAGCAAAAAGCTGAATTTGAACAGTTGGTTACTAACCACACCATGGTTCATGAGCAACTGCGTAAATTCTTTGATGGCTTCCGCCGTGATGCTCACCCAATGGCAATCATGTGTGGTGTTGTTGGCGCTCTGTCTGCGTTCTACCATGATGGTTTAGATGTTAATGACACCAAGCACCGCGAAATCACTGCAATTCGTCTGATCGCCAAAATCCCAACCATTGCAGCAATGAGTTACAAATACTCGTCAGGTCAGCCATTTGTTTATCCTCGCAATGATCTGAACTACGCTGAAAACTTCCTGCATATGATGTTTTCTGTGCCTGCTGATGTAGATCACAAGATAAATCCTGTGCTGGCTAAAGCCATGGATCGCATCTTTACATTGCATGCTGACCACGAACAAAACGCATCAACATCAACTGTACGTTTAGCTGGCTCAACTGGCGCCAACCCTTACGCCTGTATTGCTGCTGGCATTGCCGCGCTTTGGGGCCCTGCTCATGGCGGCGCCAACGAAGCTGTGCTGAACATGCTGGATGAAATTGGCAGTGTTGAAAACGTTGCTGGTTTCATGGAAAAAGTTAAAACCAAAGAAGTTAAATTGATGGGCTTTGGTCACCGTGTTTATAAAAACTTTGACCCACGTGCCAAAGTAATGAAGCAAACCTGTGACGAAGTGCTAGCTGCATTGGGAATTAACGATCCTCAGCTGGAACTGGCCATGGAGCTTGAGCGCATTGCCTTGAGCGACCCGTACTTTGTAGAACGTAAACTCTATCCAAACGTCGACTTCTACTCAGGCATCATCCTGAAAGCAATTGGCATTCCAACCTCAATGTTCACAGTAATCTTCGCCTTGGCACGTACTGTCGGCTGGATTTCGCATTGGTTAGAAATGCACAGCGCACCATACAAAATTGGTCGCCCACGTCAGTTATATACTGGCCACACACAGCGCGACATCGTGCCAGTGGAAAAACGTTAATTCAGTACTGATTAACGCAATATAAAAAAGGCCGCATTAAGCGGCCTTTTTTATTGAATCTCACCAAAATCATCTGACCCATGTAAGAAGCTGACCGAAAAGCCCGGCATCAGCCAATAAGGCGTCGCTTCACCCGAATAAGCGCAATTAGGAAAGTCGGGGTGGTGTGATGACCCTGCCAATGTTTTTTCCATCACCATGGCAGCGTAATGAGTGTCTACTGCCATATGTTGGCGCCCCTTAACAATCACCTCTAACTCATGCTGCTCTGAATAACGACGAACTGCCTTTATACGCGAATGCTCGGGCGCATAAGCATCAGCACCCACACCATTACCGGTAATGACACAAACGCCGTCAGCGACTCTAGCAACCAAGACATGATGGCCGTCAGATACACCAGGACTATGCACCAATGCCAAGCCTTCACCTAAATAAATGCTATCCGTAAAGACTTGTAACTTTTCAGGAGCCAACTGCTCTGAACACTGACTAAGCTCTTGCTCATGAACCAGCAACTTCGCTTGCGGGAAAAGGGCTAACCAATGAGTAATATGCTGACCTTGCAGATGGTTATAACTAATGTAATCAATCTGTTCTGGTCGAACGCCAAGCTCCCCAAGCGCAGACTCGACTGACTGATAACTTGGTGCAATTGCCGCCTTACTTAAACGACGGAGATAAAGCGGCAAACGAGCATTGAAGCGTTGAAATAACGCCGTTTGTAACGGGTCATGGTTATCACTCGGTGAGAACAATAAGGTTTTCAGGGCACCACTAAAATCAGTGAATTGAATAATCCAAAGTCGTTTAAGCAAGTGCACATAAGGCACTGTCAGTGATAATCCCGAATAAACACCGCTATAGGCCTGACTAATTGGGTATAGATCGCGATAAAGATCAGCACTTTTAAAACAAGAAACCGGGGGTTGTTGTAGCAGCTGCTGATGCAAGCGGGTTGCGTGATCCCGTAGCGCCGACAAACGAAGATCTGACGTGGCCTGCTGCCAAGCCGCAACAAAATCAGTCAGCGGCTTGAACACCTGGTCGGTCACGAGCGCTTAAGACTCAAGCGTTTGTGATTGAATGTAATTAGGCAGACCCATTTTCTCAATTAAATCGAGCTGAGTTTCCAGCCAATCAATATGCTCTTCTGTATCGTCTAAAATTGATAACAGTAAGTCTCGACTGACATAGTCACGAGCAAGCTCTGCGGCAGCAATACCATCCTTAATCGTCACTTGCGCGCCCTGCTCTAACTTCAAATCGGCACCCAGCATTTCAGGCACTGTTTCACCAATCATCAGCTTATGAAGATCTTGAAGGTTAGGTAAGCCATCTAGCATGAGCACACGATCAATTAACTTATCAGCATGCTTCATTTCACCAATTGATTCATCGTATTCTTTTTTTGCAAGGCGATCTAAGCCCCAATGGCGATACATACGCGCATGCAAAAAATATTGATTAATGGCGGTGAGCTCGTTTTTTAGCTGCTGATTAAGCTGTGCAATAACCGCTTTATCACCCTTCATACCACCACTCCAAACATTAAAGATGTGGTGTTTTTATATCACAGAAGTGGCTAAACGAGCAGCGGCAAGTTGATAACTTGGTGAGTGAGTTGCTAATGCGTCTTGCCATGTTTGCTCGGCATAGTCGATACAAGCGCCGCAGCAGGTAGCTACACCTGTGGATGCTTGCAAGTCCTGAAACGAGGACGTACCTTGCGCAACAGCTTGTTGAATTTTACGCTCTGTAACGGCATGACATAAGCACACATACATGGGTTAAGCCCTCGCTCATTCGTGATGCAAGTATAAATGCGATTTATTCGCATTTGCAATAGGGCAACCTACTTTTAAGGAAAATTTGATGACTCGTCTCGCGTTTATTGGACTTGGCACCATGGGATACCCTATGGCGGGCCACTTGTTGCGCGCTGGCTTCAGCGTCACCGTATGGAATCGCTCAACACAAAAAACTAGCCAATGGCAGCAAGAATATGGTGGTGAAGTCGCCTCCTCACCTGCTCAAGCCGCCGAAAATGCCGATATTATTTTGACCTGTGTTGGCCGTGATGAGGACTTATACGAAGTTTTGTTAGGCAATAATGGTGTAATAAAAAGCATTAAAAATGGTTCTTTAGTAATTGATCACTCTACAGTTTCTGCAAATATCTCTCGAGAAATTGCTGCCTTGTTTAGTCGGCAACTGTGCGGCTTTATCGACGCCCCTGTTTCTGGTGGGCAACAAGGCGCTATCAACGGACAGCTCAGTATTTTCTGTGGGGGCGACGCCAAAGACATCGTCAAAGCACAACCCATTTTAGCCAGCTACGCCAAAGCACAGGCTCACCTCGGCCCAGTTGGTCATGGCCAATTAGCTAAGATGGTCAACCAGATTTGTGTCGCTGGCGTCATTCAAGGACTCGCAGAAGGCATGCGCTTTGCTGAAGTAGCCGGTTTAGATGTCGATCAAGTGATGCAATTAGTTGGTCAAGGTGCTGGCAGCTCATGGCAATTGCTTAATCGGCATAAAACCATGCAACAAGATCACTATGAACATGGATTTGCAGTTGACTGGATGCGTAAGGATCTTGATATAGTGCTGGCTGAGTCTGCGCAGCTTGGTCTTAATCTGCCGATTACCACCGTCATTAATGACTTTTACCGTGAGGTTCAAGACATGGGGGGTGGCCGTTGGGACACATCTAGCTTACTCAAGCGACTACAAAACCAGTAGTTGCAGCTGATAACCACAACAACAGGATTTTTATATGAATCGCCCTTCACGTCTTCTTGCGCTCTCCGCTGGTATTTTAATATTGGCCGGTTGTGGTGCAGAAAAGTCAAAACTGAAAACAGATAATGAACAATTTAGCTATGCCATTGGTGTTGAAATTGGTCGTTCGCTAGATCCCATCAGTGCCGATCTTGACTTCAAAGCACTTAAACACGGCATGAATGACGTACAAGCCAAAAAAGAGCTGGCATTTACGGATGAAGAGCTAGAAAAAATCAAAATGACCGTTGCGCAAACGCTGATGGAAAAACAGCAGCAAAAACGCACCGCAGAAGGTGAAACTGCGCTGAAAAAAGGCGAAGAGTTCTTAGCGGCAAATGCTAAAAAGGACAATGTTGTTACCACGGAAAGCGGCCTTCAATATGAAGTGTTGACGGAAGGCAATGGTGCTAATCCAGCAGCTACAGATATTGTGACCGTGCATTACAAAGGCACGTTGATCAACGGTGAAACCTTTGATAGCTCTTATGACCGTGGCCAACCGATTCAATTTCCATTAGATCGCGTTATCCCCGGTTGGACTGAAGGTGTTCAACTGATGAAAACAGGTGCCAAGCATCGCTTGTTCATTCCTGCCAGCTTAGGTTATGGCGAGATGGGCTCAGGCGAGAAAATTGGCCCTAATGAAACGCTGATTTTTGAAGTTGAACTGTTAGATGTGACCAAACCATAAGTTGTACTAACAGCCATAAAAAAGCCCGCAAATGCGGGCTTTTTTATTTATTTAACAGGCGCTTAACGATTAACGCTCAACAATCGCTACAACACCTTGACCGCCAGCGGCACAAACTGAAATCAAGCCACGGCCTGAGCCTTTTTCTGACAAGATTTTGGCCAATGTACCAACAATACGACCACCTGTTGCCGCGAAAGGATGACCTGCTGCCAACGATGAACCATTAACGTTCAGCTTGCTGCGATCAATCGAGCCTAAAGGTGCGTCTAGACCTAAACGCTCTTTGCAGAAGGTTGGGTCTTCCCAAGCCTTTAATGTCGACAACACTTGTGAAGCAAAGGCTTCATGAATTTCATAGTAGTCAAAGTCTTGCAGCGTTAAGCCGCGACGCGCCAACAAACGTGGAACGGCATAAGCAGGCGCCATCAACAGACCTTCTTTTTCATGCACAAAGTCAACTGAAGCGACTTCACCGTCAACAAAATAAGCCAAGATTGGCAGGCCACGCTCTTTGGCCCACTCTTCTGATGCCAACAATACAACCGATGCGCCATCAGTCAACGGGGTAGAGTTTGCAGCGGTCATGGTGCCGGTCTCACGATCACCAAAACAAGGCTTCAACGTTGCCAGCTTTTCAATATTGGAGTCTGGACGCAAGTTTTGGTCACGCTTCAGACCTAAGTACGGTGTAACCAGGTCATCAAAAAAGCCGCGCTCATAAGCTGCAGCAAGCTTGTGATGGCTGGCAACGGCCAAAGCATCTTGCTCGGCACGAGGAATCTGCCACTCAGCCGCAGTGATCGCCGCGTGGTCACCCATCGCTAAACCAGTACGAGGCTCACCATTGCGTGGAACCGCTGGAATTAAGTGCTTAGGACGAATTTTAGCCAGCGTCTTCAGCTTCGCACCTGTGGTTTTGCCACGGTTCACTTCCAACAGAATTGAACGCAGGCCTTCACTCAGGGCAATCGGTGCGTCTGATGTCGTATCTACACCACCAGCAATACCGGACTCGATCTGACCAACAGCAATTTTGTTCGCCACCAAAATAGCGGCTTCTAAACCAGTACCACAGGCTTGCTGAATATCGTAAGCCGTGGTTTGTGGGGATAGTTTTGTGCTCAATACACATTCACGGGTCAGGTTGAAGTCACGGCTGTGCTTAAGAACGGCACCGGCCACCACTTCACCAACACGTACGCCGTCTAATTTAAAACGGCTAACTAAGCCGTCGAGCGCGGCAGTCAGCATGTCTTGGTTCGATGCAGTAGCATAAACACTGTTAGAACGAGCAAATGGAATGCGATTAGCGCCAACAATAGCGACGCGACGAAGACTGGTCATGACATACTCCTTGAAATTGACCCTGCCAAGCTAGCACAGTCATTAAACAAAGCATTGGCCGAAATGCGAACCAATGCCACTTATCCGGCAAATAGTGTGTGCTTAGGCATTTGATAGGCTTAAGCCTGCACTAACTAAACCATATTATGCGCCAAGACTCGCAATCAATCGTCAAATTGACTAGTCTGCGCACATATTTACGCAAACTTCTATGGACTGATACAGGTACTTATCATGAGCGATCGTTATATTGATTTCATCAACTCATCCGTTGGCCAAATGTTAGCAAAAAATTTGGGCCTGCCCGCGCCAACACCACTTGATCGTTTTGTTGCCGGCCAACCGGTAGTTTCAGGCGCCGTGTTAGTTGGTGCAGCACGTAACGGCACCTTGGTAGACGATATCGCCAAATTCCTGCATAACATCAGTGCAGACGCTTATGCACTGTTTGATAGCGAAGTGCATGCGGCTGCCGCTGGCGCTGGTTTAACCATTCAAGCTTATGCACCAAGCGCCGAAGACACACAAAAATTTAAAGCCATTGTATTTGATGCCTCAGGTATTACTGAAAGCGAACAGCTGCAAGAGTTGCACAGCTTCTTTAACCCTATTATGCGCAAGCTAGCTTCCTGCAACCGGGTTATTGTTTTAGGTCGCACACCTGAGCTCTGTGAAGATCCACTGCATGCCACTGCGCAACGTGCGCTGGAAGGCTTCACTCGTGCCCTGGCTAAAGAAGTTAAAAAAGGCGGCACAGCACAAACGGTTTATGTTGCGCCAAATGCTGACCACCTAGCTGAATCCACATTACGTTTCTTCATTTCGCCAAAGTCAGCCTATGTATCAGGCCAAGTTGCACGTGTTAGCGCAACAGGCATTGAAGCCCCTGAAGTTGACTGGAATAAACCTTTAGCTGGCAAAGTAGCCTTGGTAACTGGTGCATCACGCGGTATTGGTGAGGCCATTGCTGACGTATTGGCACGTGATGGCGCACATGTTATCTGCTTGGACATTCCTCAGCAGGAAGAAGACTTACAACGCGTTGCTGCCCGTATTCAAGGCTCAGTATTAGCCGTGGACATTACCGCCCACGAAGCGCCGGCCCGCATTGCTGAACACTGCAAAAACGCACATGGCGGCTTAGACATTATTGTGCATAACGCTGGTGTTACTCGCGACAAAATGCTGGCCAATATGAAAGACCAACTGTGGAATATGGTCATCAACATCAACTTGTCTGCTGAAGAGCGTATTAACGAAGCGTTGCTCAATGACAATGTCATCAATGCCAATGGCCGTATTATCTGTGTTTCGTCAATTTCAGGTATTGCTGGCAACGCCGGCCAAACCAACTACGCCACCTCAAAAGCTGGTGTAATTGGCATGGTGCAAAGCATGAAACAACCACTGTTAGCACGTGGCATCACCATTAATGCAGTAGCTCCTGGCTTTATTGAAACGCAAATGACTGCTGCTATTCCTTTCGCCATCCGTGAAGCGGGTCGTCGCATGAACTCCATGTCACAAGGTGGCCAACCAGTAGATGTTGCTGAAACCATCGCTTGGTATGCCAGCCCAGCATCCAATGGCTTAACCGGAAACGTTGTACGCGTTTGCGGCCAAAGCTTAATTGGCGCTTAAGTCGGAGACCACTATGGCTGTTCGTGAACTAACATCACTGCCGAACAGCCTTAGCTTATATGCTAAGGCTGTAGCTGGCGCGCCAACTCGTAAGGGTGGTGACTTACCAGACCTAGAGTTAGTGCTGGCTAATCAAGTGATTAATAAAGATCATCTAGCGCAGTACAACCGCGTTTGTGGTTTCACTTTGCGAGATGCTGTGCCCTCGACGTATTTGCATGTACTAACCTTCCCACTGCAAATGACGCTGATGACAGACTCCAGCTTTCCTTTTGCACTGATGGGCTTAGTGCATGTACGCAACCGTATTGATCAACTGCGCCCCGTACGTAGTGATGAAGTGCTAACGTTTCGCACGCGCGTAAACAATCTACAGTCGCACGATAAAGGCGTGACCTTTGATTTGGTCAGTGAAGCCTTTATTGCTGATGAAAAAGTCTGGATTGACGTGAGTACTTACCTACGCCGTCAAAAAACCACTGTAGCAGCTGAACCTAGTTCAGAAAAACCAAACAAAAAAGTGACAGCCGTACCAACTGCTAGTGCAACTTGGATTGTGCCAAGTGACATCGGCCGTCGTTATGGTTCAGTATCAGGCGATCGCAACCCGATTCACTTGTATGCCATCACTGCACGCTTATTAGGATTCCCACAAGCAATTGCGCATGGCATGTGGAGCAAAGCTGCGTGTTTAGCAGCACTCGATGGTCGTCTACCAGACGCCTACAGTGTTGATGTGCAATTTAAACTGCCCATTCTACTTCCCGCTAAAGTAGCTTTTAGCAGTGAGCCGTTAACCAGTGGTTTCCGTTTTGCCGTGCATGATGCACGCAAAGGCAAGCCTCACTTATCAGGCCGAATTAAGGCGCTATAAGTCTTGTTACCCTGTGCGGCACTAACCCTGCCGCGCAGGCAACAACCATGCACTTCCATCCTGAGGATGCTTAACCCAACATAACGGCACTGCAAACGCTTGCTCTAAAGCAGTCTTAACCTTCTCCTCGTCACACTCGCCCGCATAAAACACACCGGTTTGGCTCAAAATTAAAAAGTGGGTCGCTAAACGTAATGCCGTATTTGCATCATGCAGTGCAGCAATAATCAAAGCACCATCCTGAGCACATTGTTGTAAGCGCTGAACAACAACCTGCTGATGCGGTGCATCAAGACCTGTTAAAGGCTCATCTAACAACCACAAAGCCTGGCCAACCTCCGCTAAACGTATTTGTAGCTCCGTTTGAGCTAAACGCACACGCTGGGACTCACCCCCCGACAACTGAGCGCATGAGCGCAGCAATAAATGCTGTAACTCCCAACCCTTAACCACCTCATCAAAACATTGGTGTAAATGTGCATGTGCCCCACCCCATGGATAGGCCGCCATTTTCACTACCGCCTGCACAGACAACGCACTAGGCAAAACAGACTGCTGCTTTAGAAAGGCGCGTTGACAGGCAAAGCTAGCATCACTCCATAACGGTAATGGTTGGTTTTGCCAAAACCAATATGGATTTACGGCAGAGCTGTCACGGCCACTGCAAGCCTGTAAAAACGTCGATTTACCTACCCCGTTAGCACCCATGACGGCCCAAACTTGGCCGCCCTTTAGCACTAAATCAGGCAAGTCAAACAAGGCATCACCACGTGGTGATACAAAGGAATGCGAATGAATACTAATCATTGCTGCCACCGCTGATACAGCACATACAGAAAAAATGGTGCGCCAAAGAGTGCTGTCATAATGCCTACTGGCAGCTCCATAGGTGCCAATAAACGCATGGACAATGTGTCAGCAAGCAGCGTCAACAAGGCGCCCACCACTATCACTCCGGGGATCATCGCACGGTGATGGCAACCAAATAGACGGCTGGCGATATGCGGTGCCATCAAGCCAATAAAGGCAACACTGCCGGCTTGTGCCACCACTACACCCACCAAAATGGCGCTAGCCCAAATCACTTGGCGACGAAACCGCTTCACCGGCAAGCCTAAATACCCTGCCTCACGCTCGCCTAACAGCCAAACATCAAAGCTACCCGCCTGTTTTAAACTCCATAACGCTAGGCTCAAGAAAACCAACCAACCAGCAAGCAATGATGGCCACTGGGCATAGGCAAAACTGCCCATAAACCAAAAGCTCGCCGCTCGTAATGTTTGGTCAGGACTTAAAATCAGCAGCAACTGAGCGATGGCAGCGGCCAAGGCACTGAGCGCCACACCGACCAATAACAAGGCTTCAGCCTGCAGTTGAAAACGACGCGCTAATAAGAGCACTAGAGTCAACGTTAATAAAGCGCCCACGACGGCTGCAACGGGTAACACCCAGATCATGTGCTGCCAAAACATGAGGGCGATGACAGCGGCCAAGGATGAACCTGCCGATACACCTAATAAACCAGGCTCTACCAAGGCATGACGAAATAGTGTTTGTAACCAAAGCCCTGCCAAGCCCAATGCAGCGCCAGCCAAGATTGCTAACAACAATCGTGGCAGACGAAGTTCTAGCAATATTTCTTGACCTAAGTCGCCCTTCGGCAAATCATGAACCACATTGGCAAACAGCAATGCAACACAGGCAATGATTAACAACAAATTTTTACCGGTTTGCGACTGTTTCATGCCAACCTTGAGTGGATTCTGTAACAGAGAGAAAAACGCATTGATTCAAATGCTTCATCAGTGGAGCCGGACATGCAGCAAACAGCCTCTGATCAGCCTAGCCCCACCGCACTGGTATTAACCGGTGGTGGTGCCCGCGCAGCCTATCAAGTCGGTGCATTACGCGCAATCAACGAGTTCATGCCACCCTACTGCGGCAACCCATTCTCGATTATTTGTGGCACCTCTGCTGGTGGGCTCAATGCAGTCGGACTTGCAGTCAATGCTGCATGCTTTGGCGATGGTGTCGCCAAACTCGAAGAAATCTGGAGCAACTTTAGTTGTGAACAAGTATTTCGCACTGACTGGCCCGGTGTCTTAAGCAGTGCTTTTCGTTGGTTAGCTAACCTATCCTTTGGTCTTTATAACCGCTCAGATCCAGTATCTTTACTCGACAATGCACCCTTAGCCGCTTTGCTCACCAAAACACTGAATTTAAAATCACTGCCAGCGGTGATTGAGTCCGGCCACCTACGTGCACTCTGTATTACTGCTTGTAGCTATTCGCGTGGCGACTCAACCAGCTTTTATCAAGGAGCTCCCGATCTAGTCGACTGGCAAAGGGCACGCCGCCGGGGCATTAAAACCACCCTCGAAATCGAACACCTAATGGCTTCAGCAGCCATCCCTTTGCTATTCCCTGCGGTGCGTGTAAACAACGAGTACTATGGTGATGGTGCATTAAGGCAATTAGCCCCTGTCAGCCCAGCATTGCATCTTGGTGCTCGACGCATCTTGGTGATTGGTTCAGGTCGCGGTGAAAGCGTCCAAGTTCGCCGGATGGCTGATGGCTACCCCAGCTTGGCGCAGATCTTGGGCCAAATCATGAACAGTTCATTTGTTGATAGCCTAGAAATGGACTTGGAGCGCTTGAGTCGAATTAATAGAACCTTAGGCCTACTAACACCGGAACAACTGGCGGCACACACCACACTAAGGCCTGTTGAACACTTGGTGTTATCTCCCTCTGTTGAACGCTTGGAAGAGTTAGCGTCACGATATGCTCATGAGCTGCCTCGCTCCATTCGACTTTTTGTCCGCGGCTCAGGCATGTTCAAACGGGCAGGCTCTAACTTGCTAAGTTACCTGCTGTTTGAACAGTCCTATACCCGTGCCGTCATGCAACTCGGTTATGACGATGCGCGTGAACGAGAAATTGAATTGCGTCAATTTCTACATCCAGAACTTGCGCCTAACAGCAATGTGGTCAGCTTTATGCGCCCCATCAAAGCCTAGTTAAGACTTAGGCGGACGTACTCGCATCAAGCCTTCTTGCGCTGTTGACGCAATCAAGCGGCCATCACGGGTATAAATCAAACCACGATTCATGCCCTTTGCCGATGAAGCGGACGGTGCATCCATAGTGTAGAGCAACCATTCATCCATACGAAACGGTCGGTGAAACCACATGGCGTGATCAATGCTAGCGCCCTGAAAACCAGGATGCATAAACGTAATGGCATGTGGCAACATCGCCGTCGACATAAAGGCAAAATCAGAAGCAAAGGCCAAAATACACTGATGTAAAAATGGGTCATCCGGTAGTGCAATTTGTGATTTCATCCAATGCGCCCGCTCAGGCTCACGCTTGTCGGGTGAAAATGGATTAACAGGATTAATCAGCTTTAAATCGATGGGACGCTCCATCTCGAAAAAAGGCCGCTGCTTTTCCGACACATGCGGAGCAATCAAACGACGCAAATCCAACTCGCTTGGCAAAGACTCTGGCTCAGGCCAATCACTTGGCATATCAAACTGGTGATCCAAACCGTCTTCGGCCTCGGCAAATGATGCCATCATGGTAAAAATAATTTCACCATGCTGAATAGCTTTAACCGTTCGCGTGGTAAAGCTACGGCCATCGCGCACACGTTCAACATCGTAAACAATCGGCGCATGAGCATCACCAGGCCGCAGAAAATACGCATGTAACGAATGTGCCAGACGATTCTCAACAGTTCGCCCTGCCGCCATTAGTGCCTGCCCCAGCACTTGGCCACCAAAGACGTTCTTACCAAAGTAGTCTTGGCTTTGGCCGCGAAACAAATTGATTTCAATCGTTTCCAAATCTAGTAGCTTTAATAGCTCTTGCATAACATTAGACATCGCTACTCCTAAGTGGCTGGATAGCCTGACAAGCTGCTAAGAATAGCAGACAGAAACCGTCAATGTTTTGTTACACTGCCTGCAGGCACAGCCCATTCGGGCATAACAACAAAGAACAGTGTTGTAGGCGTTTTTTTGATAGGACATTTATATGCTACGTTGGTTAGGTATTGAGCACTTATTGCTTTTAATCACCCGCAAATTAATTGGTTTGTGGATAAAGGTGCAAGTCCTACCGGCAAACCTCAGCAGCTTAGGTATCGATCCCAATAAACCAGTGTGTTATGTCCTGCCCAACCGCATGTTATCGAATGCACTAACGCTTGAAACCGAAGCCATCAATTTAAGCCTGCCTAGGCCGTTAAAGTCGATGCGTGAACACAGCTTACGTGAGCGTTATG
This sequence comes from uncultured Moraxellaceae bacterium, assembly GCA_947085865.1. Lineage (GTDB taxonomy): Bacteria > Pseudomonadota > Gammaproteobacteria > Pseudomonadales > Moraxellaceae > Perlucidibaca. The sequence continues at coordinate 31,823 of CAMTYC010000030.1, read as the reverse complement.
CCGTGCTCTCGTTAACACGTGGCGAACCCATGCCATTTACTAAGCCTAAGCATCGTTACTCGCCGCGCCTTGAAAGCCTCATCGAAGCAGTTAAGTTAGACCCTACACTCGATGTGCAATTAGTCCTCGTGACTATTTTTTGGGGGCGCTCGCCAGACAAACAAAGCTCATGGTTTAAAGCACTGTTTGCCGATAGCTGGGCCACCCCCAGTGCGCTAAAACAACTGATTACCATCATTATTCATGGTCGTATGACCATGATGAAACTGAGCCCCCCTTTATCGCTGCGGCAATACTGTGACGAAAATCGAAATACCGAACTCACTGTTCGTAAAGTATCACGGGTGCTGCGTGTTCACTTTAGACGTGAGCGTACCGCTGCCATTGGCCCTGACATGTCACACCGTCGCACCTTGCTCAATGAACTCATGCGCTCTGACAATGTGCAAAACGCTATTGCGCGTGAAGTCTCTGAGCGTGGCGTTACGCTAGAGTCTGCTCAAGCTCGCGCCAGAATGTATGGCAATGAAATTGCTTCAGACTTCTCATATTCCGTACTGCGTTTTTTCGAAATTTTCCTAACCTGGCTGTGGACACGTTTATATAACGGCATCAACGTGCACAACTTTGAAATGGTCGAAAAACATGCGCTCGATCATGAAGTCATATATGTGCCCTGCCACCGCAGCCATATCGACTACCTGTTGTTGTCTTATGTGATCTTCACTCGCGGCCTGATGTCCCCTCATATCGCTGCTGGTGCCAACCTCAATATGCCAGTAGTAGGCAGTCTACTTCGTCGTGCGGGTGCATTTTTCTTACGTCGCAGCTTCAAAGACAACTTCCTATACGGTGCGGTATTCCATGAATACTTACACCAAATGGTCAGCGGCGGCTTTCCAATCGAGTATTTTGTTGAAGGCGGTCGTAGTCGAACCGGCCGTTTGCTCTCGGCAAAACTCGGCATGGTGAATATGACTATGCGTAGTTACTTACGTGACCCACACCGGCCATTAGTGTTTATTCCAGCCTATATTGGCTACGAAAAACTCATGGAAGGATCAACCTATATTGGTGAGTTACAGGGCAAGCCTAAAGAAAAAGAAAATCTTTTTTCACTCATCATGTCGATTCGTAAGCTACAAAAAGTGTTTGGCAAAGTGCATCTAAGCTTTGGCCAGCCTATTTATCTAAATGATATTTTAGACAGCGAGCTACCCAACTGGCGCACTGAGCCAGATAAAGCCGCCGAAGCAGCTGGCTTTAGCAAAGCATCCCAACGTATTGGCCAGCTCATCACGACCTCAATCAATGCGGCTGCTGTAGTCAACCCGGTTAACTTGATTAGCACGGTGTTGTTGTCCACACCAAAACACGCCATTGATGAAGACCAATTGGCACAGCAAATTGATATGTACTTAGATTTGCTGAAAGTTGTTCCGTATAGCAAAAACATCCAAATCACCGAAATGAATGGCCAAGAAGTTGTGGCCTATGGCGAGGAACTGAAAATCCTGCAACGCCGTAAACATCCACTTGGTGACCTGCTGTATTTGCATGAAGAAGAAGGTGTATTAATGACCTACTTCCGCAACAACACGCTGCATATGTTTGCCCTACCCTCACTGATTGCGGTATTGATTTTGCAACGTGGCGAAATCTCTCGCGACATGCTGCTGCAGCAAATGCAGTCGGTATATCCGTTCTTGCGTGCCGAATTGTTCTTAAAGGCCGAACCAGAAGATCTAGCATCACTGCTAGATCGTTATTTGGAAGTCTTTATCGCGAACGGCTTAGTGCGTGAAAAGTCTGGCGGTTGTTTAGCACCACCCGCGAGCAGCAGTGAAGAGCATGGCAGATTACATGTATTAAGCCGCGCCCTTCGTCAAACCCTAGTGCGTTATTACATGACAATAACGATTCTAAGCCAGCGCGGATCAGGCAAGCTAACTCAGCAACAGCTCGAAGAGCTATGTCATTTACTGGCTCAACGGCTGTCATTGGTGCGTGAGTTTAGCGCGCCAGAGTTCTTTGATAAGGCATTGTTCCGTGGCTTTCTAGATACACTGAAGCGTCTTGATTATTTGTTTGCTACGCCGCAAGGGCAGTTGGTTTTTGATGACCGCTTAACGCGTCTAGCAGAGCAGTCGCTTGAGGTACTACCTAGCGGTATTCGTCAGGCTATCTTACAAGTTACATTGATTACCGATGAAGAGGTCAACAGCGCACTACAAGCGCTGGAAGATGCTCGTCAAAAGAAAGAGAATCGCAAATCAAAAGCAGCCTAAGTCGCTTTTAACGCAGGTGTATATAAGTCAAAGCGGCTGCTTTGCCCAAGCAGCCGCTCATGCGGCGCCAAGCCAGCTAAATCTGGTGCAAGTCGAGGCCGCTTAACTACCACACGTTTTGTTGCCACCTGACGCGCCAATGCCAACAGCGTATCGGCATCATTGTCTTCCCCAACCACTTGGCGGAACACACGCATATCTAACTTAACCAACGCAGACTTTTCACGATGCGGGAACATCGGGTCTAAATAAACCACTTCAGGTCGTTGTGCAGCGGGCATGTCACTGAGACCTGCTAACACCATATGCGCATCAGCTGTCATTAACTGCATACGATTAGCCGTATCAGCAACCTTAACAACTGTTCGTGCCTTAGCCAAACCAGATGCCAACAGGGCGGCAATAATTGGCGAACGCTCACAAAGCTGTACCGAGCTGCCCAAGCTTGCCAATATCCATGCATCGCGCCCCAAACCAGCAGTAGCATCCAACACACGCGGCGTGGCACCACGACGGACACCACAGGCACGAGCTACCATCTCTCCGGCCGCACCACGCCCAGGCTGCGTTCGCCACCGAATTGTACCAGCAACAAAGTCGGCCCTTACCGGTGCGGGCAATGGTTTTTCATTTACTTGAAGACCTAAGCCATCCTGATCAAACCACAGCCCCCAAGCAGTGCTCGCCATTGCAGCAGGCAACTCACGGCGACGGTCCATAATGACTGTCAGCTTTGCACCTAGCTGCTCCACCCAAGGTTTTGCTTCGAGCACACTGGTGCTATCAGCAAAAAGCCTCAACGGGGAAGTATTTAATTCCATTGAATCCAACCCGTTCCAGCAGAGAGCCAAATCAAAGCGCCGAAACCAATTCGATACCAGGCAAATACAGTAAAACCATGGCGTGACACAAAGCTAACTAACGCTCTAACCACAATAGCAGCAGCGATAAAAGCCATGACAAAACCAATGGCAAATACAGGGAAGTCTGACAGAATAAATTCGTCACGATGGACGTAAACCGAATACACCGTAGCGCCAATCATGGTGGGAATTGCTAAAAAGAATGAAAACTCAGCCGCCGCTTTACGCGATAGACCCATCCACAAACCACCAATAATCGTGGCACCAGAGCGTGAGGTGCCAGGGATCATCGCGAGACATTGGAAAAACCCAACCTTTAAAGCGTCATGCCAACGCATGTCTTCAACTTCATTTACCCGTACCAAGTGAGCACGCTTTTCAACAAGGAGAATAATGATCCCACCCAGAATAAGAGCTGATGCAACCACCATAGGGTCAAATAGTTTGTCGTGGATAAAACCGATGGCAAAAAATCCAATAACAGCAGCTGGCATAAAGGCGATCAAAATATTAAATACAAAACGCTGTGACACCGGCTCTTTCTGTACAAAACCAACAGCGGCCCGCGTTAATCGCTGTCGATAATCAAACACCACCGCTAAAATAGCGCCTAATTGAATCGAAATTTCAAACACCACACGTTTTTCATGCGTCCAAAAGTCCATCAACTCCGCAGCAATAATCAAATGGCCGGTGCTAGAGACTGGAATAAACTCGGTCAAACCTTCAATAATGCCCAGAACAAACGCTTGAAAATATAGAAGAAAATCCACAACAACCCCTTAAGTTTGGTCTGACTTTATTTGTAGTGACGCATACGCTTCATAATAATGCGCGGGCATGCGTTTAAGTTTACCCGTGGCAATCTCTATGCACACCAAATGTGTCGCACCACGAAATACCGTGAGCCCATCAGACTCACGACATATTTGATATACCCGTTGTGTTGATAGTTTATCGACCTTCAATAACCATGTCGCAATCAGTAACACATCATCTAAATAAGTGGCCGCCAAATAATTGAGCTCATGGCGGCGCACCACCATTCCATATCCACAGGCATCATACTCAGCGGGGCCTAAACCTACCGTTTCAGAGTGGGACCACGCAACATCTTCCATCCACTGCTGATAGACCACATTATTGGTGTGTTTCATTACATCAATATGCTCAACCAACACTTGCCTTTGCATCACGTGCGGGTTGGGATAGTCCCATGACAACGCTTTCATTTCATCGCCCCGGTAATTTTTTCCATACATCGTCACGCAAATAAACAGGCAAAGCCTGCTCTGGTGCCTTAGCACCACCAGCCAACACAATAGGCAAAGCCAAGCGGGCCACATCTTGCGCTTCGGGCATAACATCTAAATGGTGCTGAGCCACATCAAGCTGCGCAGACAATACGTCTCCATACGCTGACCAACCAGAACCTGCCGCAACACCATGCTCACTATGCCCTTGCCATACCACACAGAGTGAGGACGGTACTTCATTAGGGCGGCACACCACCTCATCAATTAATGGCTGCATCAAACCACTAGCATCCAAATGATAAGCACCAAGATAGACCTCTTGCATGCGTGCATCAAAGCACGACAGCACAGCTGACACTGCATGCAGGCGTGCAGCGCCCTGAGCCTGCGCTTGTAAGCTGGAAATGGCGACCACTGGCAAATCCGAAGCAAACGCCAAACCTTGTGCTACAGAGGCCGCTATGCGTACCCCCGTAAAAGCGCCAGGGCCAGCAGAGTAAGCAATTGCATCACACTCTTTTAAGTGTGTGCCTGTTTGCTGCAGCAGCTCATCTAACATCGGCAAAATCAGTTCGGTTTGCAGCCGGGGGGCATGCTTAACCACGGAGTGCACACTGATCTGGCCATCGGCCGCAACATTTAATAGCGCCACCGAGCAGTACTCAGTGGCTGTTTCTAATGCTAAAAGCCTCATGGACTATCCGGCTCCAAACTGGCTAAAAATTTAAAAAATGTGGTCACTTCATCGACTGATCGTGTGCGACGCATGGGCGGCAAACTCTGAATAAATAACTGCCCATAAGGTCTGGCCACTAAGCGCGGATCACAGACCATTAACACGCCTAAGTCACTCACGTCGCGAATTAAGCGCCCTGCCCCTTGCTTGAGTGCAATGATAGCGGATGGCAACTGAAATCCAGCAAACGGATTGCGGCCTTCCGCTTTGTAAGCGTTTAAACGTGCGGCCACGACAGGGTCTGCTGGCGAGGCAAAAGGCAGTTTATCGATAATCACTAAAGATAAGTCGGCACCACGCACATCAACACCTTCCCAGAAGGCTCCCGTCGCCAGCAGCACCGCCTGCTCAGTGGCCACAAAGCGGCGTAATAACTCCGCTTTCGGCTGTGTACCCTGAACTAAAAAAGTGTAATCAAGTTGATTGGGTAGCCAAGCTGCCGCCTCTTTCAAGGCGCGATGCGAGGTAAACAAGACAAATGCGCGCCCTTTGCTAGCACGAAGCACCGGAATTGCTGCATTTAATACCGCCTGGCCATAACTCATATCGCCAGGGTCAGGCAAACCCCGTGGCACATAAAACAACGCTTGTTGTTCATAAGCAAATGGGCTGGGTAGTTGCAGGCTTAGAACGTCTTTGGGCAACCCTAACTGACTACGAAAATGACCAAAGTCATCACGCACTGCTAACGTGGCCGACGTCATGATCCATGCGCCGGTTGTCGCCGCCATTAACTCACGAAAAGGTTGAGCAACATCTAAAGGTGTCCACTGCAATACAAAACCTTTGTTATAGGTTTCATACCAATGCACTTGGTTTTTAGGTGTAGGGCCGGTGAGCTGAATGAATGAGTCGAGTAACTCTTCACTGCGACGATGTACATTCTCTAAACCACGGGACTTATCACGCAGCAACGCTAACGCTTGCATCACTTCGGTCAGGGCTTGTGTGCATTGACTCACAAGATCAGGCAGGTCTGCCAACTCGGCAACATCAGTCCATACGCCTTTACGAGGCTCAGCCCCAAACAGCAAGCGAAAGTCAGCTAGACGAACCTCCACTTGGCTGGCTAAGTCGTGCATTTTGGCCAGATCACCACCAGCTGCTAACACCTCTCTCAAGGCATCTGCTAATAAATCGTTAATTTGCCGAGACGACAGGCTTTGCCCAAAAAACACTGCGGCGACATCAGGCAACTGATGCGCCTCATCAAAAATGACCGCCTCTACTGGTGGTAACAGCTCACCAAAACCGCGATCTTTTAATGCTTTATCAGCAAAAAATAAATGATGATTAACCACCACAATATCGGCTTCAGCAGCATCTGCACGCGCCTTTACCAACGGGCAGCGCTCAATTTCTGGGCAAGCCTGGCCTAAGCAGTTATCGGCTGTACTAGTAACCAGCGGCCATACCGCTGAGTCTTCAGCAATATCAATTAACTCAGCAATATCACCCAGTTTGGTTTTATTGGCCCAAGCTGCGACTTTTTGCAGATCAGATACTGCCTGCCGTGTTGGCAAACGGGCCTCATCTTGGCTGAGCTGCAGGCGATAAGGGCAGAGATAGTTGCTGCGACCTTTTAACAAGGCGGTGCGAACCGGCTTGCCAAGCAGCTTCCGCACCGCGGGTAAGTCACGATGAAAAAGCTGGTCTTGTAGGTTTTTGGTGCCAGTAGACACCAGAGTTTTACGACCCGACATGATGGCCGGCACAAGATAGGCAAAGGTTTTACCAGTACCGGTACCCGCCTCAACTAATAAAGTAGTCTGAGTACTTAATGCATCGGCTACTGCGTTCGCCATGACAATCTGCGGCTGCCGCGGCAAGTAACCCGGCACATGGGTAGCAAATGGGCCTGTATCGCCAAAAATCTCCGCCATTACCGACGGCATTGCTACCACATCACTCATGCCTAACACTCAAATCGCTTGGGCTCTGAGTGTAGCAAAGGCTAGCTATTCTCGCTGCTTGCGCAGGTGACTAATTTGCTGCCGACTCGCACATAGCACAGACCGCGCCGCAGGTAGCGCGCGCAGGGCAGCTAGCAGCAACCGGAGCAGCACTACCACAACAAGCAGCTGCAGCCTGTACTTGTGGACGCAAAATGGCCTCAATCGCATCAAGGTGCATGGTACGAGCATTCAACGCAGGAATGTACTCATAGCGCTTACCACCCGCTTCGGTGAAGGTTTCATGGTTTTCCACCGCAATTTCTTCAAGCGTCTCTAAACAGTCCGCTGAAAACGCTGGGCACAAGACCTGAACCGAACCAACACCAGAGCTGCCCCAACTTTTTAATAATTCGTCGGTATAAGGCTTTACCCACTCCTGCAAACCAAAGCGCGACTGAAAGCTGATGGCCCATTCATCCATACCCAAGCCTAAAGCAGCAACAACTGCATTGGCCGTGGCATGGCATTGCGCAGGATATGGGTCACCTTTATCGGCATAAGGCTGAGGGATGCCATGAAATGAAAACAACAGCTTATCGGCACGACCGTGTGTGGCCCAATGCTCTCGCACAGTTTCTGCCAAGGCCGCGATATAGGCTGGATGCACATGATAGTCACGTACGATGTGCATGCTTGGAATATTACGTTGTTGTTGTAACCAGCTGGCTACCTGATCAATCACTGGACCAGTAGACGTTGCTGAATGCTGGGGAAACAACGGCAGCACCACAATTTCATTACAACCCGACTGTTGAAGCTCCGTTAGCGCCTTACGTAACGCCGGGTTGCCATAACTCATGCCGGGCTTAACCGTAATGTCTAAGCTTGGATAGGCCTGACTCAATCGTTTTTGCATGGCCTCTACTTGCGACAACAAGATAAGGCGCATGGGTGAATCACCCTGCCAAATACTAGCGTAAGCATGTGCGACACGCTTAGGGCGCAGCGGCAAAATAAACAAACGCAAAATAAAAAACCAAACCAGCTTTGGCACTTCGATGACACGACCATCACTTAAGAATTCGCGCAAATAACGACGTACGGCCGCAGGTGTTGGTTCATCGGGTGTGCCTAAGTTCGCTAGCACTACCCCTACTCGACGACGATCTGACATGTACACCTCTTAAGTTTGAATGCCGCAAACAATAACGCCGCGCAAGGCGCGGCGTTATCGGACAAGCAGACAACAGATTATGCTAAAGCCGCTAACATACGCTGGGTAATATCATCTACTGAGCCAACACCCTGCACCAATGTGTATTTAGCAGCGCCCGGCTGATCTGCCAAGTTTTGGTAAAAGCCAACCAATGGTTGTGTTTGGCTATGATAAATATCTAAACGATGGCGAACGGTTTCTTCACTGTCATCAGCACGTTGTACTAAGTCTTCACCCGTCACATCATCTTTACCAGCTACTTTCGGTGGATTGTGCTCAACGTGATAAACACGACCCGATGCCGGATGCACACGACGACCAGACAGGCGTGCAATGATTTCCGCGTCATCAACACGAATCTCAATAACATGATCAATGTTCACACCGGCATCAATCATTGCTTGCGCCTGAGGAATCGTGCGAGGAAAACCATCAAACAAAAAGCCATTGGCGGCATCTGGTTGAGTGATACGTTCCTTTACTAGGCCAATAATGATGTCGTCAGACACTAAACCGCCAGCATCCATCACTTTTTTAGCGGCCACACCCAGTTCAGTGCCCGCTTTGACTGCAGCACGCAACATATCACCTGTTGAAATTTGTGGGATACCAAAGCGACTCATGATGACTTGGGCTTGTGTGCCTTTACCAGCGCCAGGCGCGCCGAGAAGAATGATTCGCATTAAAAGACTCCGGAAAACAAGGCGCATAGAATACCCGCTGCAAGCTGCCAAATACAAGACAGCCCCAGCGGAGCAAGACCAATGGCGTATTTATTGACGCTTCTCGCTGATTCGCAGGCGAATTAAGCTGCGACTATCCTGCCGAACAGGCACAGCTGCTGCTTCTAAATCTCCAGCACTGGGGGTTGCATCACCTGTTAAGGAAATGCGCGCTTGCAACACCACAATCGATTCAGCAGATAACGGCCGATCTGGTGACAAGCTATCAGCATCAGACACCACCAGACGAATGGGGAATTGCGTTATCGGACGTCTAACCACCGCAATCGGCATACCGCCACCTTGTAATGGTCTAGCAAAAACATACAACACCGCATCAGCAGGTAAATTAGCTACCAACTCACTGCTAATACTGACTTCTACTGGAAAGCCATCAGCAAGTGCTTGTGGATCCGCATCAATTTCTGTTTCTGCCAATAAACGTGCTATTTGCCCGTCTGCCTCTGGATCTTCGCCCAGCTCAACGCGCAAAGCTTGTAAGCGCAGCAACGATTCACGTGCAGCCAACAACTCACCACCACGTAAACTGGCCATGGCATGCATCAGCAAAGCACCTTGATGCTCAGGATACTCATACATGATCTTACCCAGCAGACCACGTATCTTGGCCGACATAGGGCCTTGCTGAGTAACAATCGTGGATTGCACATAGGTCAGCACAATCGATAAATCGTTGGGTTGAATCTCGGCCGCACGTGCAAGTGCAACCTGCGCCGGTCCATAGTCTCTGGCTTGCATAAATGCCATACCAAGACTGACCCAACCATCTGCATCCAGTGGATTTGCCTGCACATTACGCTGCAACACACGAACAAAATCCTGAAGGTTTGGCTGAGGTGCGTCGGCCGCTGGTGCCTGCCCTGCCATGACTTGCGCCACCACATCGCCATAACGCGCTTGGCGCTCAGCATCAGCCACCATTTCATCACTTTGAAAATAGAATAAATACAAAGCCAAAGATAATGCAGGCACAACCAGCAGCACAGACAGTGCCAAGATACGAACACGCTTTAAAGGCTGCGACTGGCGCTGCTCATCACGGGCATGATCCGACAGCAGGCCACGATCTAGCTCTAGTTTGAGCGTGGCATACGCGTCTGCATCAATACGATTAGCCATATGATCAGCATTTAACTCATCAAGTCGTTCGCGATAAACACGAGCAGCTAAGGTCTGCAAACGGTTAGAGTCCGTTTGTGCTTTACCACGCAGAGGCCAAATAACAGCCATCACAACAATGAGTGATAACAGTAGGGCTAATAAATACAGCGGCATTAAGACCGGACTCATTATTTCTGCTCCGTACGGTCTTGGCCTGACAAAAGTGTTTGCAGGCGCTTTTTCTCTTCAGGGCTTAATGGCTTGTTTTTCGTTTTAACGGGTTGACGGCGTAACAACATCACCGCTAAACCGACTACAAGCAACACCAAAGGACCCCACCACAACACCCATGTTGCTGGACGCATGGGTGGCTTATAGGTCACAAAGTCACCAAAGCGTTCGATCATGTGATTACGGATCTCATCATCACTAGCGCCTTGGCGTAATAGATCATGAACACGGTCTTTTAAATCATCTGCCAGGCCAGCATCAGAACCTGCCAAATTAGTGTTCTGACATTTAGGGCAACGCAATTCGGCGACTAATGCACGGTAACGCCGCTCTTCTAACTCACTAGAAAAGTCACGAACATCAACAGCCGCTGTTAGTGTTGACGGAAAACAAAGCAGCGCAGAAAGCAAAAGAATGGCTAGTCTCATGGTGCCACCTCTTCCACCAAGGCGCGATAACGTGGCTCAAGCTCATCAATCCAAGAGCGTGCATCTAAAACGCCCACTGAACGATAACGAATACGCCCTTCGCGATCTAATAAATAAGTCTCAGGCGCACCATACACACCTAAGTCCAAACCTAAACTGCCAGTGACATCACTCATGCTAAATCGAAACGGGTCACCGTTATTGGCCAAATACATCAGCGCAGCTTCTGGGCTGTCTTTGTAGTTAACGCCATAAATAGGAATGCCCGATGCCGCCAACTCCATCAGCACTGGGTGTTCAACTAAACAAGATACGCACCAGGTCGCCCACACATTCAGTAAACTGACTTCACCTGCTAAATCTTTTGGCGTCAGCATACGTCCAGGCTCCGTTAATGAAGCCATTTCAAAACTAGGCAGGTTCTGACCAACACGCGCTGAAGGCAAAACCGAGGGGTCTTCCCCGTTACGGTTAAACAACAGAACTGCCAACGCAATAAAGGCAACTAATGGCAGTAGAAATAGCATCACACGGACGTGTTTATTCATTTCAACCCCTCCGTATGCGGTAACGTTTATCAAGTATCGATAACAATCCGCCAATCGACATGATGAGTGCACCTAACCAAATCCAAACCACCAATGGCTTGTGATAAAGCCGTACTGCCCAAGCCCCCTGATCCAGTGGCTCACCCAAGGCAACATAGACATCACGCCATAAGTTAGTGCTAATCCCCGCCTCAGTCATCGGGTTAGATTCCATACGATACACACGCTTTTCAGGGTGCAAGGTTGTGGACCAGTTACCACGGCTTACTGTGATCGTGCCATATTGCGAGCGGTAGTTCGGCCCCATGCGATCTTCAACACCATCAAAGCGATACTGATATTCACCAATTTGCTCAATGTCACCTGGCACCATTCGTACATCACGCTCAATGCTGTACTCAGATGTGACAGCAACACCCATCACCATCACCAATAAGCCGATATGACCAAACTGCATACCCCAGTAGCTACGTGTCAGCTTTTTAATGCCTTTGAGCATACTGTCTGCATGACGTGTTTTACGGCCGATATCGACCATTAACGCACCAAGTACCCAGATGCATAATCCGACACTCAAGCCCACTGTCCATGGCCAGTTGCCAAAAAACATAAGCGGCACAGCAATGGCAGCCACCACGGAAGCAACAAGTACTTTAACCAATGGCAGCAACACCTTACTCATATCTTGGCGTTTCCAGTTCATTAATGGACCAATCGCCACAAACACTAAGAGCAGCCACGTTAGTGGCACAAAAAGTAAATTGAAGTAAGGAGGCCCTACCGAGATCTTGCCAAGGTCTAGCGCATCAGCAATGAGCGGGAATAAGGTTCCTAATAGAACAATCACTGTCGCCGTCATCAGCAATAAATTGTTCAACATCAAAAAGGTTTCGCGCGAGGCCAGTTGATAGCGACTTTCGTTAGCCAGCTCAGCCCCACGCCATGCAAACAGCGACAGCGAGCCACCAACAACCACAATCAAAATTCCAAGGATGTATAAACCTCGCTCAGGATCAGCGGCAAAAGCATGCACGGAGGTCAACACACCGGAACGAACCAGGAAAGTGCCCAGCAAGCACAACGAAAAGGCCATGATGGCTAACAGCACCGTCCAAGCTTTAAATACACCACGCTTCTCTGTTACCGCCAAAGAATGAATGAGCGCTGTACCTGCAAGCCATGGCAGTAATGATGCATTTTCGACTGGGTCCCAAAACCACCAGCCGCCCCAACCCAATTCGTAGTAAGCCCACCACGAACCTAATGCAATACCCAGCGTTAGGAATGCCCAAGCAGCAATGGTCCAAGGACGTGACCAGCGTGCCCAAGCCGAATCCATGCGCCCACCAAGCAATCCAGCGATGGCAAAAGCAAACGGCACAGAAAAACCGACATAACCCATATAAAGCATAGGTGGGTGGAAAATCAGTCCCGGATCTTGCAACAAGGGATTGAGATCATTGCCTTCAATCGGGAAGTCCGGCAGCAGTCGATCAAAAGGATTCGACGTGAACAAAATGAAACTAATAATGGCAGCGCTGATGAGGCCTAAAATCGCCAACACACGAACTACCATGTCTAATGGCAGTCCTTTTGAGAACTTAGCAACTAAGCTCGACCACAATGCCAGGATGAATGCCCACAACAACAGCGAGCCTTCATGGCCGCCCCAGACAGCTGAGATTTTGTATTCAATAGGCAATAAGGTGTTGGACTGACGGGCAATATAGTCAACGCTAAAGTCGTTAATTAAAAAGCCATAAGTCAGCAACACAAAAGATAAAAGCAACAGTGCAGTTTGCACATGCACGGTGCTATGCGCCATCGACTGAATACGCGCGTCATCACGTGCTAAGCCCAGCCATGGCAAGGTGCTTTGCACCAACACCACTACAAATGCAAGCACTAAGGCAAAGTGTCCAAGTTCAACCCACATGCACCAACCTCTGCGTTAATTGAGTGGAAAAACGGAAAGCTGCGACATGATACGCGACCCACTTGTTAAGTCCAGCAAACACATTTGGAAACAACTAATCCATCTCTGTTTAAGCATTCTGTAAGAACAAGCTTGCTAGTATGTTGGCGCTTAGCTTCTTACTGCGCAGGAATATATGACCTCGATACTTGAACGCACTCATTTTGATCGCGATGACTTAATTGCTTGTGGTCATGGCCAATTATTCGGGGAAGGCAATGCTCGCCTGCCCCTACCTAATATGCTGATGATGGATCGCATCACCTTGCTCTCACGCGACGGTGGTGAACATAACAAAGGCATGATCCGTGCTGAATTGGACATCACACCTGATCTTTGGTTTTTTCAATGCCATTTTGAAACAGATCCAGTAATGCCAGGCTGCCTAGGGGTTGATGCACTCTGGCAACTGCTAGGCTTTTGGCTAGGCTGGCGCGGGAACCCAGGACGAGGCCGAGCCCTAGGCGCAGGTGAAATTAAGTTTTTTGGACAAGTACTACCAACCAATAAAAAAGTGGTCTATGAGTTGCAGGTTAAGCGTTTAGTTGAGCGTAAATTGGTGATGGGTATCGCCGATGGTCGTGTACTCGTGGATGATCGCGAGATCTATACTGCACAAGACCTTAAAGTAGGCTTGTTTACTAGCACTGAAAACTTTTAAGGCCAGCAGCGTTTAGGCCTGTATTTAAGGAGAGTGACCATGCGTCGTGTTGTGATTACTGGATTCGGGATCGTGTCATGTTTAGGGCATGATGCAGAGACCGTCAAAGACAGTCTCTATCATGGCCGATCTGGCATACGCCGCAATGAAACCTATGCGCAAATGGGCTTTCGCAGCCAAGTTAGCGGCAGTATTACTGACCTTAACTTAGACGAATTAATTGACCGCAAAGCACGCCGTTTTATGGGTGATGCTGCTGCATATGCTTATATTGCACTGGATCGTGCTATCGCTATGGCTGGCCTAACTGAGCAAGACATCGTTAATCCACGCACAGGCCTTGTTGCAGGCTCTGGTGGCGCATCAAGCACCAACCAAGTAACCGCCGCCGAAATTGCCCGTGAAAAAGGCACCAAGCGTGTTGGCCCATACATGGTGCCACGTACCATGTCGTCGACTATTTCAGCCTGCCTATCTACCGCCTTTAAAATTAAAGGGGTGAATTATTCTATTGCTTCTGCTTGCGCCACTAGTGCTCATTGTATTGGCCATGCCGCTGAGTTAATTCAACTGGGCAAACAAGATATTGTTTTTGCTGGTGGCGGAGAGGAAGAAGGTTGGGAAGAATCATGTATGTTTGATGCCATGGGAGCCATGTCTAGCAAATATAATGACACCCCAGAAAAAGCCTCACGCGCCTATGATGCCAACCGCGATGGTTTTGTGATTGCTGGTGGTGCTGGCATGTTAGTCGTTGAATCATACGATCACGCTATCGCCCGTGGTGCGAATATTTTGGCTGAAATTGTCGGCTATGGCGCCACATCCGACGGCCACGACATGGTCGCACCTAGCGGGGAAGGTGCTGAACGCTGCATGAAAATGGCGCTGCAAACCGTTGATACGCCAATTGATTATCTCAATACACATGGCACATCTACACCGGTGGGCGACCTTGCCGAATTGGGCGCTATCAAAGCAGTATTTGCTGACAAAGCCCCGCCTATCAGCTCAACAAAATCATTGTCTGGCCACTCACTTGGTGCTGCTGGCGCACAAGAAAGCATTTACAGTTTGATCATGCTGCAAAATGACTTTATTGCTGCTTCGGCTAATATTGAAACCTTAGATCCTGCCGCTGATGGCTTGCCGATTGTGCTACAGCGTATTGATAATGCTGGCTTAAAAACCGTCATGTCGAATAGCTTTGGTTTTGGTGGTACCAACGCCACACTAGTCTTCCGGAAAATTTAGACCACACCTCCATCAGAATAATCCCCGAACAGCTGGTCGGGGATTATTCTGACATCATTGACTGTCACAGTTAGAATCGCTTACTCTTCTCCGTACTTACAGAGAAGGTAATTGTTATGAAGCAACAACACGTAGATGTCTTGATTGTCGGCGCAGGTATTTCTGGCATTGGCATGGCTTGCCACTTAACTCGTGAATGCCCAGGCAAAACTTACACCGTATTAGAGCGTCGTAATGCTATTGGCGGCACATGGGATCTCTTCCGTTACCCCGGCATTCGCTCTGACTCAGACATGTATACCTTTGGTTTTAACTTTAAGCCTTGGAATGAGCCACGTGTTTTAGCCGATGGCCCTTCTATTCGCCAGTACGTTAATGATGCTGCCACTGAGTTTGGGGTTGATCGTCATATTCAGTTTGGACGAAAAGTAACCGATGCTAACTGGTCAAGCGCAGACAAAACCTGGACTGTGCAAGTATTAAACGAAAGCAATGGCGAAGTAGAAATATACACCGCTAACTTCCTTGTAGGTGCCGCTGGTTACTACAACTACGACAAGGGTTATCGTCCAGAGTTCGCTGGTGAGTCCGATTTCCAAGGCCAAATCATTCACCCACAATTCTGGCCAGAAGAGCTTGATTATACTGGCAAAAAAGTCGTCATCATTGGTAGTGGCGCTACCGCTATTACACTAGTACCCAGCATGACGGACAAAGCAGCACATGTGACTATGTTGCAGCGCTCACCAACCTACATTATGTCAATTCCTAGCATCGACCCTGTTGCTAAAGGCATGCAGCGTTTCCTACCAGAAATGCTGGTCTACCGCATGAATCGCGTCCGCAACATTGGTTTGCAACGTATGATTTTTGAGGCCGCACGCCGTCGCCCCGCCGCCGTTCGTCGTCTTCTGTTGGGTTTGGTACGCCGTCAACTCGCCGGCTCCAATATCGACATGAAACATTTCACACCCAGCTACGCGCCATGGGATCAGCGCCTCTGTGTAGTACCTAATGGTGACTTATTCAAAGTACTGCGCTCAGGCAAAGCATCTGTGGTAACAGACCATATTGATCGCTTCACCAGTAACGGTATTCGCCTCAAGTCTGGTGAAGAAATTGAAGCCGATATCATCATCACTGCAACGGGCTTAGACGTACAAATGATGGGTGGTGTTGCCACCAAGGTTGATGACCAACCAATCAAAGTGCCAGACGTATTAACCTATCGTGGTGTTTTACTCGAAGGCATCCCGAATGCTGCAATGATCTTTGGCTATACCAATGCGTCCTGGACGCTTAAAGCCGATATTGCCGCAGAATACGTTTGCCGCTTGTTAAATCATATGGATAAACAAGGCTATAGCACGGTTAAACCCATCGACACAGAAGGCTGCAAAGTAGAAGACACCGTGCTCGGCAGCCTGAGCTCTGGTTATATCCAGCGTGCCGCTGATCGTTTACCGCGTCAGGGCTCAAAGGCGCCATGGCAAGTACAGCAGAACTATGTGCATGACGTTCAGCGCCTGCGCTTTGCACCCATGGAAGACGACACTTTGTCTTTTGATGGCAAACCACCAGTGAAGTCTAATGTTGGTGTTATCGGCAAAATGCCAGAGTCTTTACGCTCAGCCCTGCGTTTGGGTTAATTTGTTATTGTAGTGCTTTAAGCGCCGACCAAAACTCAGCAGAATTGCCTACTGAGTTGTGGTTGGCCTTAGGCACCACCACTTTTGTTGCGACCCCCTCTGCAAAACGAGCATAAAGACGCTCACTACTCTCGCGCGGGATGATTTCGTCCTGCCCTGCTATTAACAACTGAGTGGGTGCCGTAACTGTTGGTGCTAACACACTCATCTCATAACGATCGCGCAATAACCAAGCCACAGGCACATAAGGAAACTGGGCAGAGGCAATATCCTGTAAGCTATCAAATGGCGTGATTAAAAGCTGTTTGGAAACCGGACGCTGGCTGGCAACAAATAACGACATTGCTGTGCCTAAGCTACGCCCTATCAAACGTATGTCCTCATGCTGGCGTGCAACATAGTCAAATAGAGCCAAGGCATCTTGTTGATTACGCTGCTCTGAAGGCGACCCTGTGCTGCCACCATAACCGCGATAATGCAGCAGATACAAAGCAGTATCGGGAAAGATTTGTTTAAAAAACGGAAGGTTTAACGAGACGTCTTCGGCATTACCACCAAAATATACAATGCCATTTGAACTATTGTGTGGCGCAATCGTTACCACCAGCTCAGCGCCCTCAACCGCAAGCACCATGGTCGACTCTGAATCGTTAATTTGCCTAGGCTGTGGGTGATAAATCAACCGACTTTGCCAAGCAAATAAAACCAGGCACAAGGCGAGATAAAATGAAATAAGGCCAAAAATAAGCTTTATCATGTGCTGACATACACCCAAGCCTGTTTGCCCGAAGCCAAATCGGCTAAAACTCGTTGATAAGCGTCCACTTCATAAGCGTCTGCGTGTAGTAATTCGGCATCAGTCACTTCAAAGACAAATCCAGCCACCTGACTTGTTAAGTCACCATTAAATACCACAATGGGGTGATGCGTTTTGCCACTAAGCGCCACTACCTGAGCATCCTCAATGCACACCATCAGCATCTGATAACCTAACAAAGCGTCTGGCTGACCTATTAACAAACGACCAAAAGTGGATAACTGAACATTTTCTTGCTGCAACGTTCCATAAGAAAACAGTAGAGGCATCTTTTCCGCTCTTTAATTTAATCTAACTCACAAGACTGGCCTTTTTTACGTGCTGCCCGCATCACGCTGCCAGAGGTCAACATCAATCGATAAGGTAAGTCCATACCAGTCTTATCTAAAGCTTCTGCCGTCCAACGATTACAAGTATGCATCATGCTATAGCGGCCATTAGCTTGATAAAACTGACTATCTCCATATCGTCCAGACTCTCGCTTTATTAACTCACCCATCTGCGGCTGCATAAAGCTATTGGCAACAAACCGTAGCAAGTGTTTTAGCTGCTGCTCATCAAGGCAAAGTGTCACTATTTCAAGGCCGTCAAAATAGACCTGAGGGGCCTCCTCAATAGAAACAACATGCATCACCGCCCCCTTAGAGACAAATAAAGCACTCAATGCCATTGAGCGTGTTTGCTGATCCGACTGGTAAAAACCATCATCGCCCCAGCCTAGCTCATAGGCATTCGCTTGTGGGAAGCGCTGAGCTAATGCAGACAACAGCGCATTAAATGGCTGAGCCGGCAGCACCAGACCAACATGCCATCCGTGACTTACCAAATGAATAGGAATATTTGCTTCTGGTATTTGAGCAGGCAAAGGCCTTAGATCTTTTGGTTGGGAGCAAGAGATCAAAACCAACGCACAAATCACACAAACAATTCTCTTCACACGAACAAATACCCTAATGCAATTATTGATATTAAAAATGAGGCAAAAAAAACGGCGTAGACTTTACGTCATACGCCGTTTTTTCTGATTTGGCTACTTAGAGCAGCCTAATCCACTAACTGCAGAAGCTAAATTTAGATAGCTACTACGTTGTTAGCGCAAGGACCTTTTTGGCCTTGACCAACATCGAATGTGACCGCTTGGCCGTCATTCAATGTCTTGAAGCCGCCACCATTCTTGATTTCAGAATGATGGACAAATAAATCTTTGCCACCGTCTTCTGGTGTGATGAAACCGAAACCTTTATCGGCGTTGAACCACTTAACTGTACCTTTGCTCATGTTCTACTCTTTAATAATTTAATTTTTTACCGCACGTGCATTGTAACGATAAATGAGAATATAGCTCTAAAAATGTTCAATTATT
This sequence comes from uncultured Moraxellaceae bacterium, assembly GCA_947085865.1. Lineage (GTDB taxonomy): Bacteria > Pseudomonadota > Gammaproteobacteria > Pseudomonadales > Moraxellaceae > Perlucidibaca. Next base: position 12,799 of record CAMTYC010000030.1, on the reverse strand, counting down.
TTCAAGCGATTGTTTTTAATTGAAATATTTTATTGATTTTCCATATATCAGCGCTAAAAACGCAATTTCATCATCACACCAAACCACCGCAAGGCGTGAGCGTTGCCACGTTGGGATGCCGTTTTCCTGACACCAATGCTTTAGCGACACTGACTGAGTCCTACTTTTAGGCCGCCAACGCTCCCCGCCCTGGCGTGCCGTAATCCGCCAATGCCTCACTAAACGTGAATCATTCTTTGCGATGGGCAAACACCATTCATGCCCAGCCCAATATAAGGGCAATAATGGATTTGCCCAATCAGCACCTATTGCAGGTAGTGGTTCTAGTTCATGCTTAAACAACAAGTAGATGTCGTCACGATAACGTCTGAGCACAACATCAGACCAGGTAAGCTCTGGGTTTGCATCCGCTCGGGCATAAAGAAACTCATCAAACAGTCGTGGCCAATAACGTACAGGCATTTCTGGTGCACTGCAGCGCTGAAACCATCTAGCTATTACCGCCTGCTGAGTCGCCTCATCCAGTGTTGTTAAGGCACTGATAGGCAAACTTACTAAGTCAGCACTATGGGCAGCCAACCAGGTATCTGCCAGTTGGTTTAAGGCTTGTGCTTGCTGAGCTAGCTGACTAGCACTGCGCGCCAACATCTGACTAGCCTGCGGCCAGCGTGTGTGCAACAAAGGCAGCAACTGCTGACGCAGCAAGGTGCGATCGAAGCGTGGATTGGTGTTGGCTGGATCATTTATCGCGCTGTTTGTTTTTGACTGAGCAGCTAACCACGCTGTTAACGACTGTTTTGGTACACTTAACCATGGCCGCCAGCGCAACAAATCATGATTACCTTGGCTAGCCCAAACCGAGACTTCTGCCATGCCAGTAAGGCCCTGTAAGCCTGCACCGCGCATAAGGCGTAATAACAATGTCTCGGCTTGATCATCCTGATGATGCGCTAACAGCAAAGCCTCATGATCCTCTAGCTGCCCTGCCAACGCGTTATAGCGTGCATACCGTGCTTGTGCTTCGATATTGTTTGGATTGTTAATGCTGATTCTGAGCACGTCACACTTAAGCCCCAGACCTTCAGCTTGCAAACATGCAGCCTCAGCCCAGCTATCTGCATCGACATGCAAACCATGATGTACGTGCAGCGCCCGCACTGAATAACCCAAAGGTAAAGCAACCTGATGCGCCGCTAACAACAATGCCAGCGAGTCAGGCCCTGCGCTAAGTGCAATAACAACAGAAGTAATGCTGGGAGAGTCCTGTCGGCGCTGCTGTAAAAAACTTTGCAGCGACGACAAGGGCAAGGCTTCATTTGCTGAAATCAAGATGCCTGCTGCGTATTACCATAACTCATCAATCGTTCATAACGACGATTAACCAGTGCAGATGAGTCCATGGTGCGTAACTTTTTAAGTTCGTGTAACAACGCTTTACGAAGTGAGTCAGCCATCATGTCCATATCACGGTGTGCTCCGCCTAAAGGCTCCTGCACTAGATTATCGACAAAACCTAAAACCTCTAGGCGCCGTGCTGACATATTCATGGCCTCTGCAGCCTCTGGCGCTTTAGCTGCTGTCTTCCATAAAATCGAAGCGCAGCCTTCTGGCGAGATCACCGAATAGGTGCTGTATTGCAACATTAATAAGCTATCGCAGACACCAATTGCCAGCGCACCACCGGAGCCGCCCTCACCAATCACAGTCGAGATAATGGGGGTTTTTAAACGTGACATCACGGCCAAGTTGCGTGCAATCGCCTCACTCTGGCCACGCTCTTCGGCATCAATGCCGGGGTAGGCCCCGGGGGTATCGATAAAGGTCAAAATTGGCATATGGAAACGTTCAGCCATTTCCATCAAACGCAGAGCTTTACGATAACCCTCTGGTCTAGGCATACCAAAGTTACGACGCACTTTTTCTTTAACATCACGGCCTTTCTGGTGACCAATCACCATGACAGGCTCGCCTAAGAAACGTGCAGTGCCACAAATCAGGGCCGCATCATCAGCAAAGGCACGATCACCATGCAGCTCATCAAAGTCAGTAAACAGGCGCTGAACATAATCCATGGTGTATGGGCGTTGCGGGTGACGTGAAAGCTGTGACACCTGCCAAGCACTTAAGTTGGCAAAAATTTCTTCCGTGAGCTTGACGCTTTTATTGCGCAGCTTGGCCACTTCGTCATCAATATTTAAGCCGGTGGACTGGCCAACAGAACGAAGACCTTCGATTTTGGCCTCAAGCTCGGCAATAGGTTGTTCAAAGTCGAGATAATTCGGATTCATGAATGGGCCCCTAAACATTGGCTGGGAGTGTAACGGCAACCACTCCCGCTTGGAAATACCGCTGATGCCACTAGTACAGCACCCGCACTGACTCTTTACCCAGTAGCTGGCGCAATCCCCTTAACAAGGTATCGCTCAAGCTCACACGCCATGCTGAGCCGCCCTGAAGACCAATCTGTGCGGCGGGATGCTGCAAACGAAAGCGTAGCTGCGCACCTGCCTGATCTTGGCCACTGCGATGTGCTTGCAACAACTCTGTTAGTCCATGCAAACCACGCAAGCCAATCGCCACTGGCAGACTTAACTCAAGCCCTTTGCTGTACTGCGCACGAGCCGCAGCCAGCGGCAAAATTTGTTTTGCTACTAACTTTAAGGCGCCAGCATATTCATCCATGGACACTTCGCCCTCTACAACCAGCACACCTTCGCTAGCCAACAATGGTCGCACCTGTTCCAGTAACTCACCAAAAATGGTGACTTCCACCCGCCCAGTCCGATCATCTAAGGTTAAAAAGGCACGGCTGCCACGCTGACCTTTGACAATGCGGTGATTGAGCAGCAAACCTGCAACAGTCGTGGTCACGCCACGGCGCGTTGGCTGCAAATCGGCCAATCGTGTCTGCACAAAACGACTCAGCTCAGCTTCATATTGATCAATCGGATGGCCGGACAAATATAACCCTAAGGTTTCTTTCTCGGCCTGCAGGCGCTCATCTTCAGTCCAAGGCAAGGCATCCGTCCACTCAATGCCGGGGCCAGCCTCATGCACGTCGCCAAATAAATCCACCATGCCCGCGTCTTGATTGCGTGACTGTTGCTCAGCGGCCGCTACTGCCGTTTCAATCGTCGCCATTAAGCTGGCACGACTAGGGCCTTGAGCATCCAAGGCACCGGCACGAATTAACGCTTCAAGCGCTCGTTTATTGAGTTTACGTAAGTCGACTCGACTGCAAAAATCAAATAAGTCCTTAAACAGGCCATCTTGTTCACGTGAGCTGAGCAAGGACTCAACTGGACCTTCGCCCACCCCTTTAATGGCGCCAAGGCCGTAGACAATATGGCCATCGTCATTGGCTTGAAAACGGAACACCGACTCATCTACTGCCGGTGGGCGAATTGTTAAGCCCATGGCACGGCATTCTTCAATAAAGGTCACAATTTTATCGGTGTTGGCCATTTCAGAAGACAATACTGCGGCCATGAACTCAGCAGGATAGTTCACCTTTAACCAAGCGGTTTGATAAGAAACCAAGGCATAAGCCGCCGAGTGCGACTTGTTAAAACCATAACCTGCAAACTTTTCCATCAAGTCGAAAATGCCACCGGCCTGCTCTGGATCAACCCCTCGAGCACCCGAGCCTTCCATGAATTTGACTCGCTCTTTGGCCATTTCTTCCGGTTTTTTCTTACCCATGGCACGACGCAACATGTCTGCGCCCCCCAATGAGTACCCGGCTAGCACCTGCGCAATCTGCATAACCTGCTCTTGGTACAAAATCACCCCATAGGTGTTTTCCAGAACAGGCTCTAACTCGGGGTGTGGGTAAGCCACATTGGCGCGGCCATGCTTACGATTAATAAAATCATCGACCATGCCCGATTCCAGCGGACCCGGACGATACAACGCCACCAAAGCGACCACGTCTTCAAAGCGCGAAGGTTTTAGCTTTTTAATCAGCTCTTTCATGCCACGCGATTCAAGCTGGAATACCGCAGTGGTTTTGCCTTCCGACATCAGCTGATAGGGTCGAGGGTCATTCAGCGGAATGGTTTCAATATCAATTGGCTGCTCACCACGACGAGCACGCTTGGCATTAATGTCTTTTAAGGCCCAATCAATAATGGTGAGCGTGCGCAAACCTAAGAAGTCGAACTTCACGAGGCCTACTGATTCAACATCATCTTTATCGTATTGACTAACCCATTTGCCCTCATCATCGGCATAAACTGCGGTGAAGTCAGTTAACTTACCCGGCGCAATCAAGACACCACCGGCATGTTTACCAACACCGCGGGTCAAGCCCTCAAGCCGCAGCGCCATATCCCACACTTCCAATGCATCCTCATGATCATTGGCTAGTGGATCGGTCAACAGCTCATTGAGCAGCGGCTCTTGCTCACGTGCTTCCTTTAGTGAAATGCCAGGGGTGAACGGAATGAGTTTGGCAATGCGATCGGCTAAACCATAAGACTTACCCAATACACGCGCCACATCTCGCACCACCGCTTTGGCTGCCATCGAACCAAAAGTGATGATTTGTGATACCGCCTCACGACCATAGTGATTTGCAACATACTCAATCACACGATCACGACCTTCCATGCAAAAGTCGATATCAAAGTCGGGCATCGAAACCCGTTCTGGGTTCAAAAAGCGCTCAAACAGCAAATCGTATTTGATCGGGTCAAGGTCGGTAATCAATAAAGAATATGCAACCAACGAACCGGCACCCGAACCACGACCGGGCCCCACCGGTACTCCGTTTTGTTTTGCCCAGCGAATAAAGTCCATCACAATCAAAAAGTAACCGGCAAAACCCATTTGATTAATGATGTTGAGTTCAAACTCCAAACGCTCACGATACTGCTGCTGAATTGCAGCAAAGTCTGGCTGGTTAATATCAAATAACTTTGCCAACCGAGCATCGAGGCCTTCATGCGAGAGCTGCGCAAAATAACTCGCCATAGTCATGCCAGCGGGCACCGGGAAGTCTGGCAGATAGTTTTTGCCCAAGGTCAGCCCTAAGCTGCAACGACGCGCAATCGCCACACTATTGGCTAAAGCTTCTGGAATATCGGCAAACAGTTCGGCCATTGCTTCAGCCGATTTAAAATACTGCTCTCGGCTGTACTGACGAGGCCGGCGTGGGTCATCAAGGGTATAACTCTGCGAAACACACACGCGTACTTCATGTGCCTCAAACTCTTCTGCACGAATAAAACGTACGTCATTAGTCGCAACTACAGGACAGGAAACACGGCTCGCTAAGTCCACCGCAGCGTGCACAAATAGCTCATCACCTTCACGCTGGGTTCGTTGCAACTCTAAGTAAACACGGCCTGCTGAATGCTTTAACCAACGTTGTAGCAAGGTGTCGGCATGACGCGGATCACTACCCAACAACGCTTGACCCACATCACTGCCACGCCCTAACAAAAAAATTAGGCCCGACTGTGCTTGCTCAAGCCATGCACGCTGAACAATCGGCAGGCCTTGTTCTTGGCCCTCGACATAAGCACGTGAAATGAGCGCAATTAACTGACGATAACCCTCGTCGTTCATCACTAGGGCCGTGACCCAGCTCAGCTCATCACCAGTACGAACCTGCAAGTCCGCACCAAAAATCGGCTTAACACCTTTGCTCTGCGCGGCCTTATAGAACTTCACCAAACCATAGACATTACAGATATCAGTCACTGCTACTGCTGGCATTTCCAGCTGAGCGCTAGCTGACACCAACTCGCCAATGCGCACAATCGAATCACGTAAAGAAAATTCGGTATGTACACGCAGGTGAACAAAATCGGTCATATCACTTCCTGAGTTAACAAACAGGCGCGTACCGGCGCAAACGAACGACGATACTCACCTAACACACCCAACTCACGAATAGCCTGTAAATGTGCTGCTGTGGGGTAACCTTTGTGACGATCAAAGCCATAAGCTGGATAACGTTGATGCAAATCCTGCATTTCAGCATCACGAGCCACCTTGGCTAAAATACTGGCGGCACTAATCGCAGGCTCTTTACCATCACCGCCCACCACGGCCGTCGCAGCCATTGGTAATGCAGGGCAACGATTGCCATCAATTAACACATGGCTTGGTGTTAATGATAAACCCGCCACGGCACGCTGCATGGCGAGCATAGTTGCCTGCAAAATATTAAGCTCGTCAATCTCAAACGGCTCTGCTCGCCCCAACGACCATGCCAAGGCTTTGCTACGAATTTCATCGGCCAGTAACAAGCGACGCTTTTCACTCAGCTTTTTCGAGTCTGCTAACCCAATAATCGGTTGGTTCGGATCCAAAATAACAGCTGCTGTCACCACTGCACCAACTAACGGCCCACGGCCAACCTCATCCACACCAGCAATTAATTCATTCATTTTCACTGCCCTTGGAATTCATTAGCAGCTCTGCAATAGCCTGCGCGGCAGTGGCACTGGCATCTTGCTGCAACTGCTCATGCAGCGCGACGCAGTCCTGTTGATAGGAAGCGACACGCTCAGGTGCTTTTAGCCACGCTAGCGCCTCATGCGCCAAGTTTTGTGGCGTAGCCTGATACTGCAGCAGCTCCGGTACTAACGCTCTGCCCGCTAGTAAGTTCGGTAGGCTAACAAAGGGAATGCGCACCAATAACCTAGCAATAAGCCACGTTAGCCAGTGCAAGCGGTAAGACACCACCATAGGGCGCTTAATCAACATGGCCTCTAGCGTGGCCGTACCTGATGCCATCACTAATACATCTGCTGCGGTCATCACTTGCCGACCAACACTGGACTGCCCTGTATCAGTTATCACCTGTACAGGCAAAAGCACATTTTCACTGGCATCGGCTTGAATCAAGGCATTAATTTCGGCTTCGCGCTCAGCATTGATGGCAGGAATAACAAATTTCAGTGACGGCAAGGCCTGATACATCAGCCGCGCCGTACTCAGCAGTAATGGCATTAAACTCGCTACTTCGCCTCGACGGCTGCCTGGTAGCAAACCCACAATATGGCCTTGCTGCTCCAACCCTAATGCAGTTCGTGCTGCTGAGGCATCGTTGTGCATGGGTAAACTATCGGCTAAGGGGTGCCCTACAAAAACAGCAGGTACTTGATGCTTGTCATAAAATGCTTTTTCAAACGGCAGCAGGCATAACATCAGGTCTATGCTGGCGCGAATACCATGCACACGCCCTTGCCGCCATGCCCAAACGGACGGGCTTACATAATGAATGGTGGTAATGCCACGTTGCTTGAGTTGTGCTGCTACACGCAAATTAAAGTCGGGGGCATCAATACCAATAAAGGCATCAATTTTGCGTTCGGCAAAGGTGTTAATTAGCTCATCGCGAACACGAAATAACTCTTTTAAACGACCTAAGACTTCGACTAAGCCCATAACCGAAAGCCTATCCATAGGCACTAGTGTTTTCGCACCCTCGGCGATCATCTGTGGACCAGCAATACCAATGAACTCAGCATTTGGATAATGTTTTTTTAAAGCGCGGATAAGCCCTGCGCCTAGCGTGTCGCCAGAGACCTCACCGGCGACAATTCCAAACACAGGGCCTTGTTTTGCTGCCATTAACGTACGATGCCACGCGTCGAAGTCCGAAGAGACTCAACAAAGGGCAGTAACTCAGGACAGCTAACTAACTGTGACTCAAGCTCAGTAATTGCTGCATCCAAGGTTAGCCCTTCACGAAACACGGTTTTGTAAGCACGGCGTAAGGTTTGAATCACATCGCTACTCCAACCACGACGCTTCATGCCTTCAAAGTTCATGCTACGTGCTTCAGCTGGGTTGCCATTAACCATGACATAAGCAGGCACATCCTTAAATAAGGTAGTACCACCAGCCAACATGGCAAAGCTGCCAATTTTGCAGAACTGATGAACGCCAGAGTTACCGCCGATCAACACATTGTCGCCAATATGGACATGACCAGCGATACCCGCGTTGTTGGCTAAAATACAGTCATTTCCAACCACCACATCATGCGCTAAATGGGTATTCACCATCAGTAAATTACGATGACCAATTTTCGTTAAGCTTTCGTCCTGCACAGTGCCGCGATGTAAGCTGCAGGCCTCACGAATAATATTGTCATCACCAATTTCTAAGCGGGTCGGCTCACCACGATACTTCTTGTCTTGGCAGTCTGCGCCCACGGATGCAAACTGATAAATCTGATTACGCTCACCAATTACGGTAGGGCCAGTAATTACAACATGCGGACCAACCCGAGTACCGGTGCCAATCTGCACGCCTGGCCCAATAATACTGTACGGGCCTACCTCGACGTCATCAGCGAGTTCAGCGGCTGGATCAATAATCGCGGTTTGATGAATACGCGTCATAACACCTGCTCCGCAATCAAAATGTCGGCACTGGCGGCCAGCTCACCATCGACATGAGCGGTACAGGAGAATTTGTAAATATGGCGACGATTCGCGGTTGGGATTGCCACGATATCTAACCGGTCACCTGGTACAACTTGGCGACGAAAACGAATATTGTCAGCACCGGCAAAAACATAAAGATGGCCGGTTTCTGGGCTTTTTTCATAGGTATAGAAGCCTAAAATTCCAGCTAATTGAGCCATAGCCTCAATCATCAAAACACCCGGCATAATGGGGGCGCCTGGAAAGTGTCCTTGAAAAAACTGCTCATTGATGGTGAGGTTTTTATAACCCGCAATACGCTTGCCACTTTCAATTTCTGTGACGCGATCGACCATTAGGAACGGGTAACGTTGAGGCAGGTATTGCATTACCTGCTGAATGGTCATCATACCTAAACTCCAACATCGGTCAGTTTATGCCCGATTCATTTAAACGTTTTTATAACTACAACAGCGTCAAATTAGGAATTACCCTGCTCTAAGCTGCGTACGCGCGAGGCTAAATCATCTAAGCGACGTAATCGCACCGCCATTTTCTTCCATTTGTCAGTGTGATCAAAAGCGGTTCCCGACGAATAGGAGCCGGGTTCTGTAATCGATTTCGTTACCATGGTCATACCGGTAATTTGTACATGGTCACAAATTTCGATGTGACCAACCAAGCCAACACCACCCGCTAGAATGCAATAACGACCAATACGTGAACTTCCAGAGATGCCACAACAAGCGGCAATGGCAGTACCCTGACCCACCACCACATTATGCGCAATCTGCACCTGATTATCGATAATCACTTGGTCGTGGATTTCAGTATCTTCTAATGCGCCCCGATCAATGGTGGTATTGGCACCAATATCGACATCATTTCCAATGACAACACGCCCAAGCTGATAGATTTTTTGCCAGCAACCACGATCATTGGCAAAACCAAAACCATCAGCACCAATAATCGCGCCAGCACAAATATTGACGCGATCACCTAGTACACAGTCATGATGAATCACAACATTCGAGTGAATACGGCAATCATCACCGACACTGACTCGGTCATGAAGCACGGCACCCGCATCAATGATGCAGCGCTCACCCAGCACCACCTCTTCACCAATCACGACACCAGCACCAATACAGGCACTGGCCGGCACAATCGCTGAGGCAGCAACACTAGCAGTAGCATGAGTGCCAATGCTGGGCTGCGGTGTCCTATCAAATAAGGCAGTTAGTTTCGCAAAGGCTAAATAAGGGTTAGCCAATACCAAAGCGTTTCCAGCAAAGTTTTCCGCATCTGCAGGAGTAAGTAAGACTGCTCCTGCTTGTGATGTCGCCAACTGAGATTTGTAACGTGGGTTCGCCAGAAACGCGATTTGATGTGGCTGCGCATTGCTTAACGTGCCTAAGCCATTAATACGATGCGCAGCATTGCCGCGTAACTCAGCACCTAACTTTTCAGCTAGGGTTTCCAGGCTAAAGTCTGGCTTAGCGGACAGCATTCAGACGATCAACCACTTTCTTAGTCAAGTCATGCTCCGGTGGAACCAACACGACTGCACGACGTTCTAAGATAATGTCGTAATTACCGGCCTTACGCAGCTCTTCTAAGGCAGTTTCCAACGATGGCACCATACGCTTTAATAACTCTTGCTGGGCATCCTGTGTACGCTTTTGCACTTGTTCAATCAGTGTATTGAATTCCTGTGCTTTAGCCTCGGCCTGCTGCTGCAACTGGCGCTTGGCAGTATCAGACATGCCAGCACCTTCTTTAGAAAAACGCTCTTCTAAACCACGAATTTCACTACGTAGTCGCTCTAGACGATCTCGTTGTGGCTTCATGTCGCGAGCCAATTTATCTTGAGCAAGTTTGGCCGTATTCGAAGACAGTAACGCCTCTTCACGATCAATCACTGCAATACGCATGGCATGAGCTGACACAGGCAGCATAAGACTTAAAACTAAAAATGGTACAACAAATAAACGATAAATCATGATCAGAATCCTTGGCCAAGAGAGAACTGGAATGCTTGCGTGTCATCATCTTTAGAAGTATTCAATGGTTTGGCAATGGCAAACGTGAGCGGCCCAATTGGCGTAATCCAAGATAAACCTAAACCGACTGAATAACGTAGGTTGTTCACATCTGGCTTGAACTTACTATCGAGGTTGGTTTCGAAAATATTGCCAACATCAAAAAACGCCAAGGTACGAACCTTATTACTGTCAACAAACGGAGTTGGGAAGATAATTTCAGCGCCAGCTTCAATTTGTACGTTACCGCCAATTGACTCTCTTCGACGAAGATCCTCCACTTCTACAAGGTTACCATCCTCATCGATGCGCAGGGCGCGATCAACTGGACCCATTGAAAAGTCTCGGAAGCCACGTACCGAACCGAAGCCACCGCCGAAGAAGTTTCTATAAAATGGCAGACCTAAATCATCGTCGAAACTATCACCATAGCCAAGACGGGTATAGGCACGACCAGTCCACCGATTAGTAATAGGGAAATATCGCTGAGCGTTATAAGTTAATTTATAAAAGCTGACATCACTTCCTGGCAAACCTAATTCTAACCCTACACCTTGAGACGCACCCGCCGTTGGGAATACACCGCGATTTAGTGTGTTACGTTGCCAAGACAAGTTCGTCAAATAAGTAGTGATATTCCGCCCATTATCATCAACGAACTTACGAGCAGATTCAGAGGCGAAATCACCTAATGTGATGTCGGTCTGATCATAACCAAACGAAAAACCAATTGTTTCAGTTTCATCAATTGGATAACTAAAACTAATATTTCCACCATAAGAATCTGTAACAAAGTTGCTAATATTTAAACGGTCAAACTTGGTCTGACGAAAATAAAGGTTATAACCACGGCTAATACCTTCTGGTGTCCAATACGGGTCAGTGAACGAGAAGCTGTAAGAGTCACGAATATCGGAGCGGTTTAAGCCCACCGATACACGGTTACCCGTACCTAGGAAGTTGGACTGACTAACACTAGCACCAAACACCAAACCGGCGTTTTGAGAGAAGCCAACACTGGCGCTAATCGAGCCAGAGGGCTGCTCAGTGACTTCAACGTTTAAGTCAATTTGATCAGTCGTTCCTGGTACTCGTGCATTTTCAATTTTCACATCACTGAAAAAGCCTAAGCGTTGTAAGCGCAATTTAGACAAATCGATTTTTTCGCCAGAGGCTTGTGCACCTTCGAATTGACGCATTTCACGTCGTAAAACGGCGTCATCCGTTTTTAAGTTGCCCTTGAAGTTGATACGGCGAACTGTCATCACCCGATTGGGGTTAACAAAAAATGTGACCGTTGCAGTTTTATTTTCATCGTCTAGCTCAGGTACACCCTGTACTTCAGCCAATAAATAACCATCACGCCCTAAGCGACGCGTAAGCACTTCATTGGTTAAGGTCACCACTTTTTGTGAATAGATCTGACCTGGTTGCGCCAACAATAAAGGACGTAACAGCGCCTCTTCTATCGGCAATTCACCGGCTAAACGCACTTCTGAAATTTTATAAGGCTCTCCCTCATCCACATTGATATCAATATAAACTTGATCTTTTTCAGGTGACAAACTGACCTGTGTAGAGGTCACATTAAAGCGTAAATAACCGCGATCTAAATAATATGAGCGCAGTGTCTCTAAATCAGCACTGAGCTTTTCACGTGAGTATTTATCATCGCCATAAATGAACGATAAAAAGCGCGAAGAGCGCAGCTGCAACTGCTTAAGTAACGTCGCATCTTTAAATGCTTTGTTGCCATTAATGGTTATCTTGGCAATACGCGAAGTGTCACCTTCTTTAATTTCTAATGACACTGCCACGCGGTTACGCGGCAAGGGTTTGGCACGACCAATGACGGTGGCACCGTAACGACCTTGAGCGGCGTATTGACGTTGCAGTTCAAGGCGAACTTGATCAAGCGCGGCGCGTTTAAACACTTCACCTTCTGCCAAGCCAATTGACCTCAAGCCCTTAATCAGCTCTTCAGTACCAATCGACTTGTTACCCGTGATTTCAATCGAAGAAACACTGGGGCGCTCAACCACACGAACAATAATGGCGTTGCCATCACGCAATACCTGTACATCTTCAAACTGACCCGAAGCAAACAACGCTTGCACAATTTCCGAAGAACGATCGCTAGTCAGCACATCACCCACTGCATAAGGCATTAAGCCGTAAACACTGGCGGCAGATAAGCGTGCTAAACCTTCTAAACGAATATCGCTCATTACAAAGCTTTCTGCTTGCGCAGGAGAACTAACAACAGCCATAGCAACAGCAATGGGGAGTAAACGCGATCCAATCATGATTATTCTAATCCACTCAAAACAAGCGACGAATGTCGTTAAAAATGGCTAGCAGCATAACACT
>CAMTYC010000029.1:0-3296 GCA_947085865.1 uncultured Moraxellaceae bacterium | reverse complement strand
TTGCTCACGCGCCTGACGCTCTAAACGTCGCATCAGCGCCTGTAAATTGGCTTGGTTACGGCGAAGGTCGCGTACTGTTCTGTCTTGTGTGCGAATTTCGCTATTTAGCACCGCTAGTGCTTGCGCACGCTTAGCTTGCGCCTCTTTTAACTGGTCTTCTTCGCCAGCCAAACGTTGCGTTAGTTCTTCCAAAGTCCTAGTTTGAGCAGCCTCTTCCTGCTCTAGAGCAGCAAGTACTGCCAAGCTAGAATCCAACTCACTGATACGCTCACTTCGCGCCTTATGGATATAACTGTAATAGCGTAATTGACGTGACAACAGAGCAGGATTTTCTTGGTTTAACAACAATTTGAAGTAGTCATTCTTACCCGCTCGGTATGACTGTTTAATGTCTGATTTGAGCTGTTTTAATTGCTCTTCACGCGCGGATCGCAGCTTGGTTTGCTCTGACTTTAACTGAGATATGCGCTCACGACTTTTCCGCATATCTTCACGTGTGGCGGCCAATGAGCGGTTAATTTGTTGAATTTGGCGCTCGGCTTCATTGAGTGTTCTTTGCTGTTTTGTTCGCTCGCGCTGACTCAAGGTTAGCTTTTGTTGTGCACTGCGCAATTCACGACCAAGAGAATCCAAGTCAGACTTCGTCGACTGTGCCTGCTGGCGCAGCTGATTACTACTGTTGGCCCACGCCGTCATCGACGTTACTGGCATCACAAAACAAAACAAAACAACCGCTAACACATACCGCATGCAGAATTCCTATGCTCAGGCAGAAACTAACAGGCTCTTACCTGTCATTTCTGCCGGTTGGGGCAACCCCATTAGATCTAATAAAGTCGGTGCTACATCTGATAGCACACCACGTTCTGCAATACGAACGCTCGGACGTTGTCCTAGGTAGACAAAGGGCACTAATTCACAAGTATGCGCTGTGTGCGCTTGGCCAGTTTGGTGATCTTGCATTTGCTCAACATTACCGTGATCAGCAGTAATAAGCATTTCACCACCACTCGCTTTCACTGCGGTGGCTAATCGACCAATGCACTCATCTAATGTTTCGCAGGCTCTCACTGCAGCGTCAAACACTCCGGTATGACCCACCATATCGCCATTGGCATAATTACAAATCAGTGCATCAAAACGACCTGACTCAATCGCTTCAACCAATTTATCGGTAACCTCTTTTGCACTCATTTCAGGCTGTAGGTCGTAAGTCGCAACATTAGGTGAGGGCACCAAAATTCGCTCTTCACCTTCATAAGGCTGCTCACGACCGCCACTAAAGAAGAAGGTTACGTGTGCGTACTTTTCCGTCTCGGCAATTCGCAGCTGCGTTTTACCCAAGCCCGATAAGTACTCACCTAAAGAATTCGTTAGTAAATCTGGGCGATAGGCTACGTCAGCTGAAATGGTTTTTGAATATTCTGTGAGCATGACAAAAGAGGACAACGACAAAGCCGAGCCACGCTCAAAACCATTAAAGTTTTCGTCGACAAAGGCGCGGGTTATCTCACGAGCTCGGTCAGCGCGGAAATTCATGAAAATAACCGCATCACCCGCACTAATTAAAGCGGGGGCTGCGCCTTCTGGCACCACTAAAGACGCTTTAACAAACTCATCAGTGACGTCATTGGCATATGATTCAAGCAGGGCTTGCTCGGCACTGGTGCAGGTCCGCTCAGCCACACCGTCAACCATCAATCGATAAGCGGCCTCAACACGCTCCCAACGATTATCACGATCCATGGCGTAATAACGGCCAATGATACTAGCCACTCGACCGCAACCTAGCGTCTTAAAATGAGCCTCTAATGCCTGCAAACTAGATTGTGCAGATTTCGGCGGCGTGTCTCGTCCATCCAAAAAAGCATGTACATAAACAGCAGAAGCACCTCGTTGCACAGCCAAGTCCACCATGGCACGAATATGGTCTTCATGTGAATGCACACCACCGGGCGACAACAGCCCTAAGATATGAACTGCCTTGCTAGCGCTCACAGCACCGTCGACTGCTTTTGTTAAGACTGGATGCTGATAAAAGTCGCCATCACGTATTGCTTTACTGATACGCGTAAAGTCCTGATACACCACACGGCCCGCACCCAAATTCATATGGCCAACTTCAGAGTTACCCATTTGCCCATCAGGCAAGCCAACATCTTCACCAGAGCCAGAGACCAGTCCATGTGGATGGTTAGCTAACAATGACTGCCAATTTGGCATATGAGCAGCCTTAATGGCATTGGAGTCAGACGTTTCGCTATGACCAAAGCCGTCCAAAATAATCAGCACGTGGGGTTTGCGGGACACTGTAGTTCACCAATTCGGTTAACGAGGCTTAATTGTAACAGCCTAGTGAGGCTCAGACTTAGTCAGACTTTTTTTCGCTCATATTTTTTTGTGCGGCCTGATGATCTTCCAGCGACTCAATAAGTCCAGAGGCCAAATCACCCACTTCTTTATTTACTCGACGTATAGCGTCATAGACCGCACCGACTGACTCATCATGCTTCTCAGCCACGTCATCAGATAACAAACCACGGTCTTTCAGTGCTGACAAAGGCATTGCTGCAATGGTCTTGTGAATTTGTTCGACCGAATGGGCGCCTTTGTCAATCGCTTCTTGTAGCAGGTCTTTCAGTGCTTCAACGCGCGTTAAAAAAGCCATAATCATCATCCTTTAATTAATGTTTTCATTTCACTACGAAATCCGCAGCAAGACAAGACAGTGAACACACGTTAACATTCATTACAAAGCACAACTTGTGACTAAACCAGCGGATAGTGGCATGGCATTACGTGAAGAAAAAAAGCTGCAAACACGACAAGCTCTGATTGATGCAGCGCTATCGCTGATGCATAACGGTGCTGGCTTCTCAGGCTTAAGCCTGCGTGAAGTATCTCGTGAGGCAGGCCTTGTACCCACTGGTTTTTATCGTCACTTCCCTGACTTAGACGCACTTGGTTTAGAGATCGCGCTAGAGGCCTGCCAGACATTACGCAAAATGATGCGTAGCGTCCGCGGCGGAGCAGTTACCGGCGCAGTCTCTGAATCGGTGCACGCCATGGTGAACTTTATCGATAACAAGCCGCTCTATATGGAGTTTTTAGCGCGTGAACGAGCCGGTGGACCACCGTCTGTCCGTAATGTCATCCACACTGAAATTCGCCAGTTTGTACATGAATTGAGTGAAGACTTAAAACAATGGCCAGCTTATCAAAATCACCCTGATGATGATTTGTATATGCTGGCTGATTTAGTAGTAAATACCGTGATCCACTTGGCTTTAGATTTA
>CAMTYC010000028.1:0-10824 GCA_947085865.1 uncultured Moraxellaceae bacterium | reverse complement strand
CCGCTTTGATGGTGGCACTTGGCAGGGCAGCATGTCGGACCTGTTCAGTGTGGTTGCCATTGGCGTGATGACCTTTGTCGTGGTGTTAGCGATGAGTGTGTCGGCGTTTTTACATGCGTTTAGAAATTCATATTTTTTATATACCGCACCACTTACCATTCTGATTTTGACTTTTTTGGGCATGAATACAGTTTTTCTGTCCGATGATGTGCTGCAGCAACGTTCTACCTATCCCATTGTCTACATCTTGATGATTGTCTATGGCATTGCCAATATGCGCTTGGTGGAGTCCACCCTGATTGGTTTTGGCAGCATGTTGTGTGTGGCAGCGCTGGTGTTTTTGTTTGAAGTTGAAAGCATGGACTGGAGCTTGTTTAGCTTGTATTTCGGTGTGGCCAATTTTGTCGGTGTGGCGAACGGCTTTGTGGTGGAAACCAAAGAGCGCCGTTTGTATTTGCAAGAGCGTTTGATTCAGCTCGAAAAGCGCCAGTTAAATAATATTTCTGAGCGCATGGTGCAGTTGGCACGTGAAGACGGTTTGACTGGCCTAGCTAATCGTCGACACTTTAGTGACACCTTCTTGATTGAGTGGGAGCGTGCTCGTCGTGAGCGCTTGCCGTTGTCAGTGGTGTTTATCGATATCGATCACTTCAAACCTTATAACGATAACCATGGCCACTTAGAGGGTGATCAGGCCCTAGTGCGTGTGGCTAAAACCGTGCAGTTAATGGCTAGACGCGCAGGTGACTTGGCTGCTCGTTATGGTGGTGAAGAGTTTGTATTGTTGCTGCCGAACACCCAAGCCAGTGGTGCTAAAGATATTGCCGAAGAGCTGTTGGCGCAGGTCGATGCTTTGAAGCTGCCGCATAAGGCTTCCAGTGTAGGGCCTTACGTAAGTATCAGTATGGGTGTGGCCACGGTGGTGCCCGATGTACATATTGCGCCAACGCGTCTGATTGATGCTGCGGATGAGGCGTTATATGAAGCAAAAGAGGGTGGACGTCATCGGGTGGTGGTAAGCCAAGGCCTGTAGCGCGTACAATATGCGCCTTCTTAGTTCTGCGCGAGACTCTAGTTAATGGCCGATATCAAAAAAGTCGTTCTTGCTTATTCCGGTGGCTTGGATACCTCCGTCATCGTGCGTTGGCTGCAAGATACTTATCAATGTGAAGTAGTCACCTTTACCGCCGATATCGGCCAAGGTGAAGAGGTTGAGCCAGCCCGCGCTAAAGCCCAAGCCATGGGCATTAAAGACATTTATATCGAAGATCTGCGCGAAGAATTTGTGCGCGATTATGTTTTCCCGATGTTCCGTGCCAACACCATTTATGAAGGTGAGTACTTGCTGGGCACCTCCATTGCACGTCCATTAATCGCCAAACGTTTAGTAGAAATTGCTAACGAAGTGGGTGCAGATGCCATTTCTCACGGTGCCACTGGCAAAGGTAATGACCAAGTTCGTTTTGAATTAGGTGCGTATGCCTTGAAGCCCGGCATTCAAGTGATTGCCCCATGGCGCGAATGGGATTTGACCTCGCGCGAGACCTTAATGGCTTATGCCAAAACACGTGACATCCCAATCGACTTTGCTAAGGCTGGTAAGAAGTCACCATATTCTATGGATGCGAACTTGCTGCATATTTCCTATGAAGGTGGTGTGCTGGAAGATCCGTGGACTGAGTGTGAAGAGAGCATGTGGCGCTGGTCGGTATCGCCCGAAACAGCTCCTGACACGGCTACTTATATTGATCTGACTTATGAGCGTGGCGACGTTGTTGCCATTAATGGCGAGGTCATGAGCCCAGCCACGGTGTTGACGAAGTTGAACGAAATTGGCGGTGCCAATGGCATTGGTCGTTTGGATTTGGTTGAAAACCGCTATGTTGGTATGAAGTCACGTGGTTGCTACGAAACCCCGGGCGGCACCATTTTGCTGAAAGGCCATCGTGCCATTGAGTCGATCACACTAGACCGTGAAGTGGCGCATTTAAAAGATGAGCTAATGCCTCGTTATGCCTCGTTGATTTACAACGGCTACTGGTGGAGCCCGGAGCGTCAACTGCTACAAGGTTTGATTGATGAGTCACAAGTCAATGTCAACGGCGTGGTACGCCTGAAGCTCTACAAAGGCAATGTCATTGTGGTTGGTCGTCAGTCTGCCGAGAACTCGCTGTTTGATACCCGCATTTCGACCTTTGAAGACGATGGCGGTGCCTACGATCAGAAAGATGCAGAAGGCTTTATTAAGCTCAATGCTTTGCGTTTGCGCATTGCAGCTAACAATGGCCGCTCACTGCTCAAATAAGTGAGTGCTGTGGTTATAAAAAAGGCCCGCATAAAGCGGGCTTTTTTTATGGTTTAAGTGTTAGCGGCTTAGTCGCGGTCTGGCAGCGAATTCACCAAGGCTAATACATCGATGGTGGTGCGGTTTTGGATCTCTGGATCTTTAATGCGTTCGTTAACCTCACGCACAATTTGCTCACGCACAATCGGGCGCACTACTTTCAGCGACTCCAATACTTCACCGGGTGAGTTATCACCCACCAACTGAATTTTGATATCACTACTCGTGACGTAGTTCGGTTTTAGTTTCAGCACAACGGGGGCATAGGTTTCAACATCAATTTGGATGTTGATCACTACATGCAAGGTGAACTTAAAGTTCACGTTCATTAAGCGCACATCGAGTTTGATGTCGCCATGGATACCGAGAATGAAACTAATTTCAGGAAGTCGATCCAGCAGTGGGTCGACGGTGATGTCTTTTAAACTGAAGACATAAGACACCACCAGCATGTCGGCTGGTAAGCGCTTAATGGAGCCCTCGATGGTGGACTCCAGCACAGACTTAATTTCGTGACCAATGCGGTGAGCGGTTACAACTTGATAAACAAAGTTATGACCAAACTCGGCGTAACTGATCGGGGTGTTATTGGTCATATTGCAACCCTAGTTCAGTGATGACACGGCCATCGCGCGCGGCGCTATCGGCAGAATCAAGGATGGTAATTTGGTCGGAACCAGCACCAGCGTTAATCAGGGCGCTACTAATAGCATTAGCACGGGCTTTGGCCAATGCATTCAAGCTGTTTTCTGTAACGGCTGTTTTATTTTTGTTCACTTTAGTTGCTTCAGTTAACGCTAAACGATCTTGTTCATGGTCAATGCTGGCGCTAACTTCTACTTTTAAATCAGCCCGTTGGCTTAAAGCATTGGCAAGTTTTGCCAGCTTTTGTTGGGTTGCTTCGCTGATGTCACTGCTGCCGACATTAAATTCAACTTGATTTAGGTTTTCATCCTCGCCGCCACCCACTAACGCACCCAGCATCTTAAATGGTGCAGCTGCGGCACGAGTGATGATGTTGCCAATCACTTGCATAACAATCGGGAAGACACGGAAGTCTGGGTCATTGAGGTTGCCGCTTAACGGCACATCAAGGCGAATATTGCCATTAAGATCTTTTAATAAGGTGGTGGCTAGACGCACGGGCAGGCCGGTGGCATCAGCTGAACCGGTGGCATCACCCCAGCTAAAGCTTTTTAAGTTGAGCTGGTTTTGAGCGCTTAACTGGCCATTTTCAATACGATAGTTCAGTGTGCTGTCGAGGGTGCCGTCTTGAATCAGGTAACCCGCATACTGTCCTGCATAACTATTGAGTGCACTCAATTCTTTGTCGCTGATGGTGATATTGAGATCACTATAAATTGCATTAGGATTTGGCGTCAGTTTGCCTTTTACGGCAATGCTGCCGGGCCGCATAAATCGTCCGTTTAAGTCGATGTCGATGGCTTTGTCGAGCGCTAGATCAATATTGCGCAGGCGTGCGTTGAGTTGGCGTAGGCCATAACTAAAGGCTGGGTTACGGCTTTTGTCCAGATAAACGACGGTGCCATTATTGATGTTAACGGCGTCGATGCGTGTTGGGAATTCAGCTTTGGTGTTTGCCGCGGCGGCACTGGCTTTACTTGCGGCCTTGCTGGGTCGCACCAAACTGCCGACATTAAGCTGGCCATTAGGTTGTACCGCGGCACGTAGCCAAGGGCTATCCAGCTGTAAGCGCGCTAAGCGAGCACGATTGGGATCGCCTTGAACAGTGAGGTCTTTGGCCAATAAACGATTTAAGCTAAGCAGGCGCTCGCCATTACGATCATCCAACGCGGTTAACTGCTTTAACTCAATGTCGCCTTCCCAAGCCCATGCCGGCGTGCCATTGGCCTGCCAGTTGATATTGCCTTCTAGCGCCAACACACCTTTTGCTAAACGTAGATGCAGCATGTCTCGGATATAACCATTGAGCGCGCTTAGCTGCAGGTCAGTGGCGCTGACACGCGCATCAAGGTAGGGCGTGGCGGTGCTGCCATCAGGGCGCGCAGATGGCATGCCAACATCACCTACAATAGACAGCTTGCCTTGATCATTGATGGCGGTGCTTAACTCCAGTGTTAATAAATCTTGTTGCTCTGACTGAAGTGGTCTGGCTTGTAAGCTGATAGGGCCAAGGCTGAGTTCACTGGCTGGGCGAGTGGACTGATCTGACCAACGCAAGGTGACATCATCCACCGTGGCTTGTCGTAAGCTGCCAGTCCACACCACCGGTTCGGATTGTTTAGGCTCGGCTACGCGCTGGCGCGGGGTGTCATCACTGAGTGATTTAATTAAGGTGAGGTCACCTTCACGATTGCGCTGCAGGTTGAATTCACCACCGCGAATATTGATGTCGCTGATGCCCCACTGAGCTGTAGGCCAGGCCAGATTGATGTCTTTGACGTTGAGCTGGTCTAGTTTTGCCACAGGCTTATCAGACTGCGTAATCCGCAGCTTTTCGATAGCGACGGCACTGTTATTCAGCACAAGGGTTAAGTCTGGGTCTAGCGCGGCGGCATAGTTTAGATCCAGGCTGAGCCGACCATCACGAATACGAACTGGCAGATCATCCGGCGCCCAGCGCATGGCGTCGGCCAAAGGCAGCTTATGTACTTGTAGCGTGCCTTCTGAGCTTAAGGGATTAAGGCGTATTTTGCCGACCCAGTCCAAGCGTGCACCACCACTTAAGTCACCGTGAAGTTCGGCTAAGCCATCGGCGGAGTCGGTGCCAATATCGCTTAAATCAAACTGCCAAGGTGAAAGCGTAAAGCCACGAGCAGGGGCCACAGTTTCATCACGAATATCGAGCAAGCCGTCTTGTACGGTGAGTCGGCTAACATGCCAGCGCGCTGATTTAGTTTCTTCGGTGCTGGGCGGCGGCACTAATTTAAGCAGATTGAGAGGGCCTTCAGCGGGCAGTAGGACATGAATGCGTGGGCCAACCAGCTCGGCCGAGTTAATCAACCAGACGGGGCTGAAAAAGCTGCGCCACGAGTAATGCAAAATGAGCTGCTCAAAGCCAATCATGGGCTGCTCACCATCATTGATACTGAACTCTTTGATGGTGAGTCGGCCATCAAAGGCATCAATATTGACGTGTTCAACACGAACATCTAAGCCCAGTCGCTGGCTTAGTTCGACTTCTAGGCGGCGTTCAACAATGTCTGGCCACCATAATTCCATGGCGGTTACTAAAGACACACTGGTAAAGACACCCACTAACACCACAATCCATGGCCAGCGTCGACGTGTTTTTATTGTTGTCGTATTAGTCATATCGTTTTTCCTTAAACTCGCACAGATCTTCAATCATACAACTGCCACAGCGTGGTTTGCGGGCAATGCAGGTGTAACGACCATGCAAAATCAGCCAATGGTGAGCATCCAATAAATACTCTGGTGGTAATAAGCGCATCAGGCGCTGTTCAACTTCGACGACGTCTTTGCCAGTGGCAATGCGGGTGCGATTAGCCACTCGAAAAATATGCGTATCGACCGCAATCACAGCTTGGCCAAAGGCGGTGTTGAGCACCACATTAGCCGTTTTGCGGCCAACACCCGGCAGCTGCTCAAGGGCCTCACGGTTCTGAGGCACCTCACCACCATGCTGCTCAACCAAAATACGACAGGTCTTGATGGTGTTTTCGGCTTTGGTATTAAACAAGCCGATGGTTTTGATATAGCGCTTTAAGCCATCCACACCCAGTGCCAACATGGCTTGTGGTGTATTGGCGACTTTGAATAAGGGGCCAGTGGCCTTGTTCACGCTGACATCGGTGGCTTGCGCTGATAACAACACGGCAATTAGCAACTCGAAAGGGCTGCTGTAGTTAAGCTCTGTTTCGGGCTTAGGGTTGCTGGCTTTTAGTCGTGCAAAAATCTGACGTCGCTTATCTAGGTTCATGGTCTATATTCAGGAGGCAGCGTTTAATGCCGCCTCGGCATCTTTAACGCGTTGTTCGAGTTCGGGCAGCTGTGCCAGCAAATGGCTACAGTCCGCCTGCTGGGCTTGCAGTGCTTGAATTTGTTTTTGCAGTTTTTTTAGCTGGCTACGCGCCATTGCCGCCGCAATCATTAAGCTGGCCTGATCCGCTTGAACTGGGCTAGCCGCTGTTTTAACGGGGGTACTCGTTGTTTTTTTGGCCAAGCGTTGGTTGCGTGCTAAATAACGTTGACGGGCATGTTCTGCTTTGGCTTTTGCTTGCGCTTGTCCGTTTTCAACCGGTGGGTGCCATGTCATCGGAATGTCAGGGCCCGGTAATAGGTCGATACAGTCGACTGGGCAGGGCGGCACACACAGATTACAGCCGGTGCACTCATCAACAATGACAGTGTGCATAAGCTTGCCAGCGCCGACGATGGCGTCCACAGGGCAGGCCTGAATGCATTTGGTGCAACCAATGCATTCGTCTTCACGAATCAACGCCACTAAACGATGCTCTGGTGTTACACCATAGTCTGGATCTAATGGCTTGGCTGGTTTGTTGAGTAATTTGCTTAGCGCCAAAATGGTGGGCTCGCCACCCGGTACACAATGGTTAATGTCTTCACCGGCCAGCATGGCTTCAGCATAGGGTTTACAGCCCGGATGTTTACACAGCCCGCATTGGGTTTGCGGCAGCAGGGCATCGATTTGCTCAATGCTGATGCGGCGGTCTGTGCTTGCTGGGGGTGTTGATGAGCTGGTCATGCGTGCTGAGCCAATGGGTTGGTTATTAATACGGGATTATTGCATTGCTTGAGTGATTGCGGCAAAGTCAGCGCACTTGTTTATTCTGGCAATACTTAATGTCTGATCAACTTTTACTGGCGTCAGCAACACAACTGGCGCAATGGATACGTGACGGAAAGACCACCTCGGTGGCGGTAGTAGAAGCGCATATTGCACGCATGCGTCAGGTTAACCCTGTGATTAACGCGGTGGTGAGCAAACGCATTGCCGATGCGCGGGTGGAAGCGGCCGATGCTGATCGCCAAGTAGCGGCCGCCACGAAAGCGGGCACTCTGGCCGATTTGCCGCCCTTGTTAGGTGTGCCTTGCACCATCAAAGAATCATTCCATTTTAACGGCATGCCCAATACCGCTGGTTTAGTGAGCCGTATTGGTCGCCGCATTGCTGATGACGCACCGACTGTGGCCAAGCTTCGTGCTGCTGGTGCCATTCCCTTAGGTGTGACCAATACCTCTGAAGTGTGTATGTGGATGGAGTCTTACAACCATGTTTATGGTCTGACGTCTAACCCATATGACACCTCACGTACTGTGGGTGGCTCCTCTGGTGGAGAAGGCGCTATTGTGGCTTCCGGCGCTTCGCCTTTTGGTTTGGGCAGTGATGTTGGTGGCTCCATTCGTATGCCCGCATTTTTTAACGGGGTGTTTGGCCATAAGTGTTCACCGGGTTTAGTGTCCAATGAAGGCCAATTTCCACCACCCAGTGGTCAAATTGATCGGCATTTATCGAGTGGACCGCTGTGTCGTCGCGCCAGTGACCTAGAACCGTTATTACGCATTTTGGCGGGTGATCAGGCAGATAAATTAGCCTCGGTGGCCGATGTCGATTTTTCGAAAATGCGGGTGCTGCAGTTTGTTCGTGAGTTGGCGATTAAGCCGGATCAAGACCAGACTCGTGCGCGCGATATGGCCGTTGCCGCATTGGTGCAAGCGGGCGCCAAGGTAGAAGCCATTCATTTGCCACTGATGGCGCAGGCACGTGATTTGTGGACAGCGATGCTAGCGACGGCAGATTCCGATAAAACCTTTGCTGACCATATGTTTGGTACCCGTAAACCGTCAGCTGCTATTCGTGAGTTAGGGCTGTTGGCGCTGCGTCGTTCGGAGCACACCTTTCCGTTGGTGTTGTTGTCGCTGCTAGAGCGCATTCCTGAATTAACTCCTAAACGCACCATGCGTTTGCGGAATGATGCGTTGACGCTGAAATGTCAGCTAGAAGACCTATTAGGTGATGATGGTGTGTTGATTACACCGACCTACCCGACGGTTGCA
The DNA here is from genome assembly GCA_947085865.1 of uncultured Moraxellaceae bacterium. GTDB lineage: Bacteria > Pseudomonadota > Gammaproteobacteria > Pseudomonadales > Moraxellaceae > Perlucidibaca. The sequence continues at coordinate 2,456 of CAMTYC010000028.1, read as the reverse complement.
CCAAAGCATTATATGGCGATGTTGCCGCCATTTAATTTTGTTAATTGTGCGATTTACAATGCCTTGTCATTACCCGTGACGGCAGTGCCTACCGGCTTAAATGGCGATGGCCTGCCAACAGGTGTTCAGGTGGTGGCTCGTGAAGGTTATGACCACCTTACCTTGGCAGCCGCATTACAGTTAGAAAAAACGTTGGGTGGTTGGGCTTACCCCATGATTACAACTCAGGACTAAGTTATGGATATTCGACACGGTGTAGCAGAAGCCAATGGTTTGTCGCTGGCTTATGAAGACATGGGCAATGTGTTACATCCCGCCATTTTGCTGATTATGGGTTTAAGCGCACAGCTCACCATGTGGCCTGATGGCTTTTGTCAGCAGCTGGTGGCCAAGGGTTATCGCGTGATTCGTTTTGATAACCGTGACATTGGCTTATCAACCAAACTCAGTGACCTAAAAGTGAAAGGGCCATTTTGGCAGCGTATGTTGCGTGCGCAATTTGGCCTGACCAGCTCGGTTCCTTATACCCTGCACGATATGGCTGAAGACGTGCGTGGTCTGTTGGACTTTTTACAAATTCCGGCAGTGCATGTGGTGGGTGCCTCTATGGGCGGGATGATTGCTCAGCTTTTTGCTGCAAAACATCCGGACCGTGTGCGCTCGCTGGGCATTATTTTTTCCAGCACTAATCAAGCGTTTTTGCCGCCACCCAAACAAGCGGCCTTAAAGCCCTTAACAACAGGCCCTGGCAAAAAAGCGGATGAAGCCGCCATCATTGCGCACTCGGTACATTTTATGCGTGTCATTAATGGCCCGGGCTTCCCATTGTCCGATGACGAGCTCAGAGCCATGGCAGAGTCATTCTACCGTCGTAGTTATTATCCGGCTGGGGTGGTGCGTCAGTTTAATGCTGTTTTGGGCACAGGCAGTTTGCGCCCGTTTAGCAAAACGATTCGTAAACCTACCGTGGTGATACATGGCAGTGCCGACCCCTTGGTGCGTCCAGCCTGTGGTCGTGCGGTAGCGCGTGCAATTCCTAATTCACGTTATGTCGAAATTAAAGGCATGGGCCATGACTTGCCACCGGGTGTGTGGGAGCCGATTGTTCATAGCCTTGTGGTCAACATGAAGCGTTAAGTGTTCTGGTAAAGCTGAACAAACGTTGAGTAAATGCCGCGTAGTGATGCTATGCGGTTGTTTTTATTAGCATATCAAGCCGAATTGAATCCGAACAACTTCTCTGCCTAGACTGTCGGCCTCTTAATGATTCTGTTTGAGTCTGACTATGTCTACGATGTCATTACCGTATGTGTGCATTGAGCTGGACGAGCAAATCCCAGCCCGTACCCGTGCTATTCATGTCAAGCTGCAGTCAGGCACGCGAGAATCGCAAGCTAAAGCTGCTGCAGACACGCTAGGCTTGGCCATTAATGTCATGGTCGATCGGTTTTTATCGCAACTGCTGCGTGACTTGGCGCAGGCACATCCTGAGCACGCGCTTTATCCTCAGGCTTTGAGGGTGGTGGATGATATTCAGGGTAAGGTGGCACATTACCTGAATTGGTTAACGCGGTTTTTATCAAACTCGCGCATGTCTGTGGTAACCGGACATTATCTGGCGCTGATGCAGCCGCTGGTGCCAGAGGCACCTTCGCGTGATTTTCTGGCAGTGTCTTTGCCGTCAGCAATGGCGGTTAAAGCGCGACAGACCATTAATGCCTTGCGTGATGGTTCGTCCACAGATGTGGCATCAGGTGTGGAAGTGTTGGTTGAGATTGTTGACGCGGTACTGGTCGACTTTGTTTATGAGCCTAAACGCCTGATGCGTTTTAACGCCGTAGTCGATAAGACCTTGGATGGCGTTATTTACATGATTAAAGGATTAGCGTTTAGGCAGCTGCGCCAATTGGGGCAACAATTGCCGCTTGAGCATGTGCCAATTTTTCTTGATCACTTGGAACGTTTTTTCCGTGATCAAGAGTCGATTCATTAAAACTAAAATAGTTTAGGGTGTTGTTATGACTGTATTAAAAACGATTTCTTTATCGTTATTGCTGGTGTCCGGCTCGCTGTCGGCTGCACTACCTACGCCAACGGCTGAGCAAAAAGCCGCATTGGAGTCGGTGTCGGGCAAAAAAGTACGTGTCTGTATTTTTGACCCTGTCGGTGCTAATGGCCCAGCCGTTGGTTATGCCAAGGACTATATGTTGGAGGCGCGCAAATGGGGCATTAATGCCGATGTCGTGGCGTTTACCGATGAGCGTGTGGCCGCAGAAGAATAAAAAGCGGGTCAGTGTGATGCCGCTGAAATCACTACCTTAAGAACCAAGCAATTTAATCACTTAGTAGGCAGTTTGGATGCGGTTGGCGGTATTCCTGATAAGAAACATATGAATATGGTGTTGCAAACGTTGGCATCGCCCCGTATGGCACCATTGATGCGTTCTGGGCTGTTT
>CAMTYC010000027.1:0-12509 GCA_947085865.1 uncultured Moraxellaceae bacterium | reverse complement strand
GATCACCAAATCATTAGGTGCACTCATTAATGGTGTGGTCATTAGGCGACGAAAATGCAGTACGTCATTTATTAGCTCATAAACAGCGATGCTATGTTGGTCACTAAATATTTCACTGTCATGAGAGATGACATACAGCCACCAGCTGCCATTACGCTTTTGTGCGTCCATGCCATGTGGTCGGAAACGGAAAGTTTCAGGCTCCCCTTCGCGTGCAAGAACTTTCATTGTTTTGCTGTTTATGTCGTAACGATAAATTTCGCCTGTGCGTGAAAAGCGCCGACGATCATGACTGGAAATGAGTATTTGATCTCGATCTTTTAGATACAACAGGTTCTCGGGGCCAGGACCTGTTTCGATGACCTGACACTGATCTATGGTGATGAGTGGTTCTGCACTGGCAAATGAGTTGCCAAAGACACAAAGGCAGCATAAAAAGATAGCGCAATTACGCAGCATAGTCATGGCCTGAGTAACATGAACGAATGGTGACACAGTAACGGGCTTAAGGCTGGCTTTCCAGTGCTTGCAGACGAGCGGATTTTAATTCAAGCAAACGCTTAGTGTCTGCGTTCATGTCTTCGATAGCGTGAATTTCGGCTTCAAGCGTTTCGATCTCTAACGCAAGTGCATCATTGGCTTCTTCTAACATGACTAAATCAGTCGTGTTGTCAGGTGCAGGGGCAGGTTGGTGGCGTGACTTATGCCACGTAAAAGATAACGCCACGACGATTGCCATTATTATAAGGAGTGCTGACAATCGTCGTGACATAAGGTTTTACCAGGCTAGAGCGCCACCGGTTTGGTATTCGGTGACACGAGTTTCGAAGAAGTTCTTTTCCTTGCGCAGGTCCATAATTTCGGACATCCACGGGAACGGGTTTTTTACACCCGGGAACTGTTCGGGTAAGCCTAACTGTACCAAGCGACGGTTGGCAATAAAGTGCAGATATTCTTCCATCATCGCTGCATTCATGCCCAGCACACCACGTGGCATGGTGTTGCGTGCGTACTCAACTTCCAGCTGTGTGCCTTCCAAAATCATTTGAATGGCTTCTTGCTGGAATGCTTTGGTCCACAACTGTGGGTTTTCATTTTTGATTTGGTTGATGACATCAATGCCGAAGTTCACGTGCATGGATTCATCGCGCAAAATGTATTGGAACTGCTCGGCCACACCGGTCATTTTGTTGCGGCGACCCATCGACAAAATTTGGGTAAAGCCACAATAAAAGAACATGCCTTCCAATACACAGTAGAAACCAATCAGGTTGCGAAGCAAATGTTGGTCTGCCTCGGTGGTCCCGGTTTTGAAGTTAGGGTCACTTAAGCTCTGAGTGAAGCGCAGGCCCCAAGAAGCTTTGCGTGCCACACTGGGCACTTCACGGTACATATTAAACACTTCACCTTCATCAATACCTAATGACTGAATGCAGTACTGATAGGCATGGGTGTGAATGGCTTCTTCAAAAGCTTGGCGCAGCAGATATTGACGGCACTCAGGGTTAGTGATGTGGCGATAAATTGCCAGTACCAAGTTGTTAGCCACTAACGAGTCAGCGGTCGAGAAAAAGCCCAGTGAGCGCATAACGATCAAGCGCTCATCGGCAGTGAGCTGGTTGTCATTGCTTTTCCACATGGCAACGTCTTTCGACATATTCACTTCTTGTGGCATCCAATGGTTGGCACAACCATCTAGGTATTTCTGCCAGGCCCATTCGTATTTAAATGGTACCAACTGGTTCAAGTCGGCACGGCAGTTAATCATGCGCTTGTCGTCAACTTGGATGCGTTCTGCACCCATTTCCAGCTCTTCTAAGCCAGGTGCCACGTCAAGCGAAGCTAACGCTGCGGCAGCACGCTCATGAGCTGAGCCTTCCACTTCGGTGTTTAAGTTGGTGCTGACCCGGCTGATGACTTCATTGACGACGGCAGCAGGGGTCTCAAGTCCACGAACATTAAGTTCTGCTGCGGATACATCAGCAAGTACCACTGTTGGTGCCGACGTAGTTGCTGCGCTCGTAGCTGCTTGCGCAACTCTTGGCGCCGCAGGCGATGCTTTCTCGGTGCGCTTCTCATTCTCATGGAAATCATCCCAGCTAATCATGTGCGAACTCCTAAAATCCTAAGCTTATTGACAGGCTTCACAGTCAGGGTTGTCGATTGAGCAGGCCAGAGGAACTGGAGCGGCTTCAACCATGTCTTCAATTTGTGCACGTACGGCATTAAGCGCGCCATCTGATACAGTAGACTTCTCTGCCGCCGTAGCGCCAATAGCACGGAGGTAGTACGTGGTTTTTAGGCCACGATACCAAGCCATACGGTAGGTAATGTCGAGCTTTTTGCCTGATGCTTCCGCCAAGTAAAGATTTAGCGACTGCGCTTGATCAATCCATTTTTGACGACGTGATGCGGCATCGACTAACCAACGTGGTTCAATCTCGAACGCGGTGGCGTAAATGGCTTTCATGTCGGCTGGAATGCGGTCGAGCTTTTGTACTGAGCCATCGTAGTATTTCAGGTCGTTGACCATCACCGAGTCCCACAGCCCGCGATCTTTTAGCTCACGAACCAGGTAGGGGTTAACCACGGTGAATTCACCGGACAGGTTCGATTTCACATACAAGTTTTGGTAAGTGGGCTCAATTGACTGCGAAACACCACAGATATTAGAAATTGTTGCAGTGGGAGCAATCGCCATCACGTTGGAGTTACGCATACCAACTGTTTTCACGGTTTCGCGCAATGTTGCCCAATCCAATGTTTGGCTAAAATCAACTTCAACATATTCAGCGCCGCGGTGTTCTGCAATGGCCCATAAAGAGTCGATTGGTAATACACCACGGCTCCACAATGAACCCTCAAAACTCGGGTAGCGACCACGTTCAGCGGCTAACTCACTGGATGCAGCAATGGCGTGGTAACTAATCACTTCCATCGAGCGGTCAGCAAACTCAACAGCTTCATCACTGGCGTAAGCAATATGCTGTTTATACAGCGCATCTTGGAAACCCATAATGCCTAAGCCCACAGGGCGATGGCGCATGTTGGAGTTGCGTGCGGTTTCAACGGCGTAGTAGTTCAGGTCAATCACGTTATCAAGCATGCGCACCGCAGTTTTCACGGTTTTCGCGAGTTTGTCGTGATCAAGGCCATCTGGACCAACATGATTAACTAAGTTGATCGAGCCTAAGTTACATACCGCAATTTCGTCTTTGCTAGTATTCAATGTGATTTCGGTGCACAGGTTTGAAGAGTGCACCACACCCACGTGTTGTTGTGGTGAGCGCAAGTTGCACACGTCTTTGAAGGTAACCCATGGGTGACCTGTTTCGAACAGCATGGACAGCATTTTGCGCCAGATGTCTTGTGCTTGCACACGCTTGTACAGGCGCATTTGACCTTGGTCACACATCTGTTCGTATTCGGTATAACGACGCTCAAAGGCTTTGCCATACAGGTCGTGTAGGTCCGGTACGTCAGACGGTGAGAACAGAGTCCAAGTGCCGTTATCAAACACACGCTTCATGAATAAATCAGGTACCCAGTTAGCGGTATTCATATCGTGGGTACGACGGCGATCATCACCGGTGTTTTTACGCAGCTCGAGGAACTCTTCAATGTCTAAGTGCCAGGTTTCCAAATAAGCACAGACTGCACCTTTGCGCTTACCACCTTGGTTAACCGCAACGGCGGTGTCATTGGCTACTTTAAGGAAAGGCACTACACCTTGTGAGCGTCCGTTAGTACCTTTGATGTAGGCGCCCAAGGCACGAACCGGTGTCCAGTCATTACCTAAACCACCAGCCCATTTGGACAGCATGGCATTGTCTTGAATTGCACCATAAATGCCATGTAAGTCATCTGGCACAGTGGTCAGATAGCATGATGACAGTTGAGGGCGCAGTGTGCCGGCATTGAATAGCGTTGGCGTTGAAGCCATGTAATCAAAGCTGGATAACAGGTTGTAGAACTCAATGGCGCGTGCTTCACGATCGCCTTCTTCTTTTAGCGCTAAGCCCATGGCTACTCGCATAAAGAATACTTGCGGCAGCTCAAAACGAATGTCGTTGCTGTGCAAGAAATAACGGTCATACAGTGTTTGTAGGCCAAGATAGGTGAACTGGAAATCACGCTCGTGCTGGATGGCTGCACCTAGGCGATCAAAATCATAGTCGGCTAAATCAGGTGAAATCAGCTCGAGCTCAATGCCGCGCTTAATGAATGCATTCAACGCTAACGGGTAATAATGCGCCATTTCATTATGTGTTGCGGCATCTGCTAAGCCTAAGAAGCTCAGGCCTTCAGTACGTAGATGATCTAATAACAAGCGTGCAGTGACGTAGGTGTAGTTTGGCTCTTGTTCGATTTGTACACGAGCACACATGACCATGACATTGTTGATGTCTTCTTCACGGGCACCGTCATATAAGTTGCGCAGCACATCATCAATAATGGCTTGCGGCTCAACTGCGGTTAAGTCGGTGCAAGCTGTTTTGACGAGATCCTCTAGACGACCTAAGTCGAGCAGTGCACGTTCACCGTTGGCTTTAACAACGTGCAGGGTGGGGTGGTGACGTGTGCTAATCACTGCATCAACATCGCGTGCTCGGCTGCGCTCATCACGGTACAACACGTAAGAGCGGGCAATTTTTTGCTCGCCTGAGCGCATTAGGGCTAGTTCGACTTGGTCTTGAATTTCTTCAATATGCACCATGCCGCCGGATGGCATGCGGCGACGGAAAGTAGAGCTAACCATCGTGGTCAGTTGAGCAACCGTTTCGTGAATGCGAGCAGAGTTTGCGGCGCCAGAGCCTTCGACCGCTAAAAACGCCTTGCTGATGGCTAATGCGATTTTGCTGTCGTCATAACTCACCACGGTGCCATTGCGCTTAATGACGCGAATTTGGCCGGGGGCAAGCGCTGTTGAGTCGTTGCTAGACTCGGTGGCGGGTTTGGACTTGGTTGGGGTGCTCGCAAAGATGTCTGCTTGCATAGATGTAATCCTCGAAACTGACTGTCGTTCTGATTGAGTTCTGCACAGTTGATGAGCAAAACCCAAGATATTGTGTTTGTTCAGCGCAGCCTTTTTGTTTTATTTATTGCTATGGCAGCGCGTCGCTATGGTGTTAATCAAACGACAAATTGCGACATCTGTCCAATGAATTTTAACAAAATTTGCTATATCTTGTGTGTCTGGCTGTTTAGTAGCCACTATATGTGCGATTTTGACGTGTGGATAAGTTGTGGGTAGTTCGTGGGTAAGTCTGTGCGTAAGTCACACAGAGACTGCCATAGCTGGCTTAGCGGCTAAAACACAACATCTAGTAAATGAATTAAGTTGATGAGAGTGCTTGGGTAGTATTGGCGCATCCCTTATGATTCTGTTACAAAGACACTTTATGTAACAACAATAATTACGTTTGCAAACAGCCTGTTGGTATCTTGCAAACGATCATAAGGAGTAGACGAATGTCTTCGCATGAAAGCCCCCCGCGAATTCTCATTGTGGAAGATGATCAACGTCTTGCGGAGCTGACCCAAGAGTATCTAATCCGTAACGGCATGGAAGTGAGCATTGAGTCCGACGGTTTACGTGCTATTCGCCGCATTATTGATGAACAGCCTGATTTAGTCGTATTAGATTTGATGTTGCCAGGCGCTGATGGCTTAACGATCTGTCGCGAAGTGCGTAATCACTATTTGCATCCGATTGTCATGCTGACAGCACGTACAGATGATATGGATCAGGTTTTAGGTTTAGAGATGGGTGCTGATGACTATGTGCCCAAGCCCGTTCAACCACGAGTATTGTTAGCTCGCATTCGTGCACAACTTCGTCGTGGCGACAAAACCGACAATAATGTGCCTCAACGTATCGTTTTTGGTGAGTTAATCATCGACAACGGTTCGCGCTCTGTGGCTCTACGTGGTGATTTGGTTGAGCTAACCAGTGCTGAATATGATTTGTTGTGGTTGTTGTCTTCAAATGCGGGGCGCATTTTATCGCGTGAAGATATTTTCTCTCAGCTGCGTGGCATTGAATACGATGGCCAAGACCGTTCGATTGATGTGCGTATTTCGCGTATTCGACCGAAAATTGGTGATGACCCCGATAGCCCACGCATGATCAAAACCGTTCGTGGCAAAGGTTATTTATTCGTTAAAGATAGCGCTGCTTAATGCCCAGACTGTTTCGTTCAAAAAGCATTTTTGTCACCATTTATGGCGGCATTTTGTTGGTTGTTTTGAGCGTCGGTTTGGTAGCTTATTTCTCCTTGACGTATATAAATAAGCATCGCGCAAAAACTTATACTGAAGAGGTCGCCACTGCGATGTTTCACATCGCAGCGGTGTCTATTGCGCGCCAGCCAGAAGAAATGCGTGAAATCTGGCTATCTGATGCATCAACTCTTGTGGGCGCACCTATGCGCCTACAACCGAACTTGCCATTTGAGCCTAGCAGTGAGGATGCGACCCGCCTCAATGAAGGTCGTGCAGTCGTCAGGCGTCAACGCCTCAATAGTTTTAGCGATATTTGGATTCGTGTGCCTCTGCCGGGTAAGTCACTTTATCTAGCCACCCAGCTAGAAGGGTTTGGTGAGCAGCAAGTTCGTGCCGCCGCCACCTTCTTCCTAGAGGACTTAGCTTTTTATCCTGGCCAAGAAGCGCTTCGCTTAAAAACGTTATCTCCGTTTATTGGCTTTCCCATGCAGCTCATGCCGATGTTTAGCGCGGGCTTGGATAGCGAGCAGATTCGCCGACTTAATCAGGACGAAATTATTGTGCGGCTGACGGAGTCAGCCATCGCCGGTCGTAATCAACTCACCGTGTTCGCGCCCAGTCAGCTGCGAGAAGGTGAGTTATTAGTGGTGGGGCCGGTGGCGTTATTTGATCGCTTACCGGTGGGTCTGATGATCATGACCTCAGTAATCGCGCTGCTGCTAATTACACTGGGCGCTTATGGCGTTATTCACCTCTTTGAACGACGTTTAGCGGGACTAACCAAAACTGTATTAAAGCTGCAGTCTGGTGATTTGAATGCACGTATGACACTCGATGGTGAGGATGAAATCTCACGTTTAGGTGATACCGTTAACCAAATGGCGGGGCATATTCAACGCTTACTTGATGTGCAGCGTGAATTAACGCAAGCGGTGTCACATGAGCTGCGAACACCATTAGCACGCTTGCGCTTTGGCATGGAAATGTTGGCTGAGAGTGAAGATATTGATGATCGTTACGCGCAGCTCGATAAGCTTGATGAAGATGTCAGTCAGTTAAACACGCTCATTGATGAAATTCTGACTTATGCCAGTTTAGAGCAAGGTACGCCACAGTTGGATTTTGAGGTGGTGGATATTGACGCATTGCTAGCTCGGATTGAGCGTGAAACTAAGGCGTTAAATAAGCCTGCTCAGTTACGAGTAGAGGCAGAGTCTGGTTTATTCGTGGATGCCGTACCACGTTATTTGCATCGCGTAATTCAAAACTTAGTGGGTAATGCGATGCGTTATGCCAACAATGAGGTTCTTCTGCGTTTTGAAGTACGGCAAGGCACAGCATTTTTGACTGTAGAAGATGATGGTCCCGGTATTCCAGAGGAAGACTGGAAGCGTGTGTTCGAGCCGTTTACGCGCCTAGATGATAGCCGTACCCGTAGCACAGGTGGTTACGGTTTGGGCCTGTCAATTGTGAATCGAATTGCTTATTGGTTTGGTGGCACCATACGCGTTGGTCGTAGTGTGCCACTGGGTGGTGCCAGTTTTATTATGCGCTGGCCGGCTAAACGAGTTGCATCAGCATAGTTACAAAACGCTACAAAATATGACTTATGTTGACTTGTAGGGGTGTCAAAATCTTGTCAATCTATCCTTAAGATTTAGTCAATCGCTGCAAACAGTGTTGAAATTTTCAGGGGGTCACAAGATGTGGCCCCTTTTTTTTGTCAGAAATTTCCTACACGGCGTGTAGGGATAATCTTATTTTTATTGGCCTAAAAATACTAAATGTTTGAATTTATTAGTGCTTATTTTATCTGGTGATGAAATGAGTGCGTCGCCATGCTTGTAAGCTTGAAACTTCACTATATTTATCGCGTGCCAAGAAGGCCGAGCAACAGGGTGTTCGCTTCACCGTGATGGACTATGGGCAAGGATGACAACACTAGGATGGTGTTAAGCTCAAGGAAGAGTGCAAGGATGCGCTTAGTATATTGAAAAAGGGACCTGATGGTCCCTTTCTTTTGTCCGCATTTTTTACGGTAGGAATTACATTTCCAAGTATTGACGCTTGCCTTTGACACCATCCCATTCTTTGCCATCCGCTGGGCGTTCACCAATTTCAGTGATGTTTGGCCACTTGTTGGCTAAATCGGCATTCAATTCAATAAATTCTTTTTGATCAGCCGGCACTTCGTCTTCTGAGAAAATTGCATTGGCGGGGCACTCAGGCTCACACAATGCACAGTCAATGCATTCATCAGGATGAATGACCAAGAAGTTTGGGCCTTCATAAAAGCAATCAACCGGGCAAACTTCCACGCAGTCTTGGTATTTGCACTTGATGCAGTTTTCAGTAACGACGAATGTCATAGGTCATATCCCCAGTGTGCTTCAAATCGGCGGCTAGTCTAATCGCGCAAATGCTCAATGGCAATTGAAGAAACTTGTTGCGCTATATAAGTGTTACTGATCAATCATTAAATTTGTTTCAGTTCATACAGCAAGTCTAGTGCTTGGCGTGGACTTAACTCATCAGGATTTATATCTAACAAACGCAACTCAACGGCGCTAGGTTCGGCCACCGCAAACAAGTCATTTTGGAACATTTGGCTAGGCTGTTGTTGTGCTTGCTGATGTTGGTTATGCACCGACTGATTTTCTAGCCATTGTAGACGCTGTTTTGCAGCACGAATGACCTCATTAGGTATGCCGGCTAGCTGTGCTACTTGTAGACCATAACTCTGGTTAGCAGGGCCAGGCTTAACGCTGTGTAGAAAAATGACCTGACCTTCGTGCTCGGCGGCTGATAAATGTACATTACGAACGCCATCAAGCTGGTCGGCAAGACAGGTGAGTTCAAAATAATGAGTGGCAAATAGGGTCATGGCGCGGCGCTGTAGGGCTAGATGTTCAGCCGCTGCCCAAGCCAGTGACAAACCATCAAAAGTGCTAGTGCCTCGGCCAATCTCATCCATGATGACGAGGCTTTGCGGCGTGGCATTGTGCAAAATATTGGCTGCTTCGGTCATTTCAACCATAAACGTTGATCGACCTGAGGCCAAGTCATCAGATGAACCAATACGGGTAAAAATACGATCGACCACGCCAATTTCTGCACGGCTGGCGGGCACATGACTACCAATATGGGCGAGCAATACAATCAACGCAATTTGGCGCATATAAGTCGACTTACCACCCATGTTGGGGCCAGTAATAACTAACATACGTTGCTCGGGTGAGAGCGAAACATCGTTGGCGGTAAATGTGCTAGTGAGCATACGCTCCACTACGGGGTGGCGGCCACCCTCAATCACAATGCCGGTGTGTGAAGTGAGTGCCGGGCAGACCCAATTTAAGACATCTGAGCGCTCACTTAAGCAGCACAGCACATCGAGTTCGGCGAGTGCATTACAGAGTGCTTGCAGCGGCGCTAATGCGGTCAACAAAATAGCTAACAACTCATCATAGAGCTGTTTTTCTCGCGCTAAGGCACGTGCTGATGCAGACAACGCTTTGTCTTCAAACGCTTTAAGCTCTGGCGTAATAAAACGCTCAACATTTTTGAGTGTTTGTCGGCGAATAAAGTGTGCAGGCGCTTGCTCGGCTTGCAAGCGACTGAGTTCGAAGTAATAACCACTGACGCGGTTATAGCCAATTTTTAAACTAGCAATACCGCTGCGCTCACGCTCTTCATTTTCCAGCTTTACTAAATGATCACCAGCATTAGTGCTAATCGCGCGAAGCTCATCGAGCTCAGCATCAAAGCCATTGGCAATCACGCCGCCTTCACGTAGTACCACCGGCGGAGCTTCAACCACAGCGGCTTGCAGTGTGCTGGCCAGTTCCGGAAACGGTTTAATGTGTTGGCATAGTGCTATCAAGCGTGCGCTTTGTTGTTGGCTCAGCCAGTCATGTAGCGCTGGTAGCAAGTTTAATAGGTCACGCAAGCGCGCCAAGTCCCGTGGTCTGGCCGAGCCTAAGGCCACCCGTGACAAAATACGTTCGCCATCACCCATTTGATTGAGCCAGTCGCCCAACGTGTCCCATGCATGAGCCTCTAATAACTCAGCAATCGCTTGTTGCCGCTCGCCTAATGTTTGCTGGTTGCGAATCGGTTGATGTAGCCAGCGTCGCAGCAAACGACTGCCCATTGGTGATCGCGTTTGATCTAGTACCGACGCTAATGTTGCTTCTGTACTACCTTGGATATTCTGAGTCAGTTCTAAGTTGCGACGAGTTGCCACATCAAGCTGCAAAATGTCATCGGCCTGTTCGACGGAGAGATTGCGAATATGCGGCAGGGTGGAGCGCTGAGTTTCGCGGGCATAGGCCAGCAGTGCGCCTGCGGCTGTGCTGCCTGCTTTTAAATGGTCACAGCCAAAGCCTTGTAAGTCATGCACATCAAAGTGCTGGCAGAGCAGACGATGGTTACTCTCAGCTTCAAAGTGCCAGGGCATGCGCGAACGTAGGCCACGGCAGTCGGACAGCAGGTTTTGCCAGCTCGCATCCTCAGGGTAGAGCACTTCTGATGGGTTATAACGCGCTAACTCGGCCTGTAGCAGTTCATCACTGCTCATTTCTTGCAGGCAAAAGCGACCGCTGGCCATGTCCAAGCAGGCGAGGCCCCAGTGTTTGCCAACACGACAGACTGCTGCCAACAAGTTTTCTTTGTGTGCATCTAGCAGTGCTTCATCACTGACCGTACCTGGCGTCAGAATGCGCACCACTTTGCGTTCCATAGGGCCTTTTTGTGCGTTGGCCTCACCCACTTGTTCGCAAATCACGACCGATTCGCCTTGGCGAATTAGACGAGCGAGGTAGTTTTCGGCGGCGTGATAGGGCACACCTGCCATGGCAATGGGCTCGCCCGCAGAGCGCCCGCGATGAGTCAACGAAATATCGAGCAGGCGAGCAGCGCGTTTAGCGTCATCAAAAAATAGCTCGTAAAAATCCCCCATGCGGTAAAACACCAGCTCGTTGGGGTGATCTGCTTTGATGCGCAAATATTGCTGCATCATCGGTGTGTGTTCTTGCAGTGATGTCGCCTCAGACACGGTTCATGCCACCTAAACACAGATACTTCATTTCCAAATACTCATCGATACCATGGTGCGAGCCTTCGCGGCCCATGCCAGATTCTTTCATGCCACCAAAGGGGGCAACCTCATTAGAGATGATGCCTTCGTTGATGCCCACCATGCCGTATTCTAAACGCTCTGCGATTGACCAAACGCGTTGTAGGTTTTGACCGTATAAATAAGACGCTAAACCTGCGGGAACGGCATTGGCTATTGCTACTGCTTCGTCATCCGAATAAAAACGAATGAGTGGTGCAACCGGACCAAAACTCTCTTCACAGGCAATAGGCATGTCATTGCTGACACCCAGCAAGACAGTGGGTTGGTAGAAGTTTTCACCCAATGTATGGCGTGCGCCACCGACCTCACAGCTTGCACCTTGTTCGATACTGGCATTGACCAAGCGCTCGACCTTAGCAACTGCAGCGGCATTGATCAGTGGACCAATCTGCGTGCCATCATCTACACCATTACCCACTTTGAGCGCTTTTACCGCGGTTATGAGTTTGGCGGCAAAGGCATCGTAGACACGGTCGTGCACTAAAAAGCGGTTGGCGCAAACGCAAGTTTGGCCGGCATTGCGGTACTTCGAGGCCAAGGCACCTACAACTGCAGCATCAAGGTCCGCATCTTCCAACACAATAAAGGGTGCATTACCACCAAGCTCTAGTGATAGGCGTTTTACGGTGCCGGCACAGGCGGCCATCAAGCGCTTACCAACAGCTGTCGAGCCTGTAAACGAGAGTTTGCGCACAATCGGGTTTTGGGTGAGTTCATCACCGACGCTGGCTGGTGACGCGGTAGTGATGATATTGATGACGCCCGCTGGAATGCCTGCCTGCTCGGCCAAGGCGGCTAATGCAAGCGCACATAATGGTGTTGCTTCGGCGGGTTTGACCACCGCTGTGCAACCTGCTGCTAATGCTGGCGCAAGCTTACGGGTGATCATGGCAACTGGAAAATTCCATGGCGTGATAGCAGACACTACCCCAATCGGCTGTTTCAGCACCACTAAGCGCCTATCCACGGTAGGGGCGGGGATGGTCTCGCCATAAACCCGTTTGGACTCTTCCGCGAACCACTCAATAAACGAGGCGCCATAAGCCACTTCACCACGCGACTCCAGCAGTGGTTTACCTTGTTCGGCAGTCATCAGCTGAGCCAAATCTTCCTGATTCAGCATCACCAAATCAAACCACTTGCGTAG
>CAMTYC010000026.1:0-13400 GCA_947085865.1 uncultured Moraxellaceae bacterium | reverse complement strand
GTGGTAAAACGAGCACTTAGCCATCGTGCTGGCGCGGTCATTTTTGCGCACAACCACCCATCTGGCGTGGCCGAGCCATCTCAGGCCGACCGCCACATCACCAAACGCCTTCAAGAAGCGCTAGCACTGGTTGATGTACGCACACTAGATCACTTAGTGATTGGTGACCATGAGCCAGTATCGTTTGCTGAAAGGGGCTGGTTGTAGGCAATAAAAAGCCGGCAAATGCCGGCTTTTTCCCTACTCCAGAACTTAGAATCGATAAGTCGCTGTAACTCTTGCTGAAAGCGGAGTTCCTGGAGTGATGTTTTGGTTGTTGTGCGCATTTAAGAAGTAATCACGATCCGTGAGATTTTCCAGATTGAGCTGCAACCTTAAGTTGTCTGTCGCTTGATAATAAGCAGCCGCATCTAATCGATAATATCCGGGCAACACGACTTGATTGTTATCGTTAGCAAACATTGCATCTCGTGAAATTACACCCAGTGCTAGTCCCAATTTATCGTTCACCTGATAACGGTTCCATAATGAGAAGGTATTTCGCGGCGTGTTATACAAACGATTACCGTTGTTGGCTCCGCCATCCCGAATCTCACTGTCGGTATAAGCATAGCCGGCCACCATCTGCAAACGCTCAGTCAACTGCCCTTGCAGTTCTAACTCCACTCCTTCTACACGAGCACCATCAATCAGAACGGATGACGACGGATCAAGCGGGTTTATAACGTTCTTACGATCGGTACGAAATACGGCCGCCGTCGCACTCAGGCCAGCAGACAAATCCCACTTAGCACCCAGCTCCATCGTTTGGAACTCTTCGGGATCAAGCGCTTCGTTAGCGTTAGTAACACCAATCAGTTGATCACCAGCACGTGGTACAAAGGTCTGGCTATAACTTGCATACAGGGAAGTATTCTGCTGTGGCTTATAGACAACAGCCGCTCGCGGTGACAGCTCAGTATCAACGACACGAGCCGAGTTAGCCGGACTTGCAATGTTGTTAAAGTCAGTGACAAACCGGTCTTGTCGTAACCCGAGGATGACCTGCCAGCGTTCACCGATATTAAGAGTGTCTTGTAGGTAGATAGACAAGACGTCGACATCAGTCTCTGAATTACGAAGGTTACGGTCAAAGGCAAGTGCCGTTACACGTGGATTTGCTGCCGATATATTGCTAATGGATGTGGCGCTGCCACCATTCGTACAGACCGAAGCACCTAAACCGCATTCGGCAAACGTTGCCGCATCACGACGGTTTTGTGAGCGCTGACGTTCGACATCGAAACCTGCGACTAAATAATGACGCACGGCGCCGGTGTTCAGCTTGAAGCTCAGGTCAGTCTGGCTAGTGAAATTCTCGCGGAAAGTTTCGTCGCGGTAATTCTCGATACTCAAGGTATTGGTTGTCGGGTTCACCGCCGAGCCGGCATACACGTTCTGATAGTATTTGTCGTACTGCGCAAAACGAGTTCGATTATTGAGCTTCACGCTATCGTTGAACTGGTGCTCCAGCTGTAGATAGCCAGCGTTCACATGCACTTCGGCCGGGCTTTGCTCGGAGTTACCGAAGAAACGCGAGCGTGAAGTGCTGAATGGGCGACCGTTCTGCGATGGAATGCCACGGTCGGCGATTCGATAATCGTTCAGGTATTCAGCCCCTGCCACAACGGTGGTCTTATCGGTCATACGGAAAGTTAAGGTAGGATTGATAGCTGCACGACGCAGCTCGACGCCATCCCGGAAACTGCCAGTGTCTTCGCTCATCAAATTGATGCGTCCAGCAACACGCTCACTCAGCGCACCGCCGACATCTAGAGTTGCACGGTAATGATCAAACATGCCGGCCGACACGGAGACTTCCCGCACCGGATCATAACCGGCACGCTTTATGACTCGGTTGATAGCGCCACCGGAGGCGCCACGCCCAAATGCCAATGCATTAGCGCCCTTAACAATTTCTAGCTGCTCCACGTTATAAAGATCGCGGTAGTACTGGACATCGTCACGGATCCCATCAACAAAAAAGTCGCTGGTAGTATTGCTGCCACGAATAACGACTTGGTCACGATTGCCCTCACCTTGAGCAAAAGTGATACCCGGAGTATAGCGCGTGGCATCAGCCAAGCTTGTGGCCGCCTGATCAGCAATTTGCTTCTGTGTTACAACACTTACGGCCTGTGGCGTATCAACCAATGGTGTTTCAGTGCGAAGAGCAGATCTGCTCACATTGGCAGCATAGCCTTCAGACTCCAGTGCTGCAGTTACATTGACCTCTTCCAATACCTTTTCTGCGGCAAAACCAGTTGATGACACAAAAATTATCGTTGAAATAGCAACCGCCAATGGGCTTCTTGCGGGCAGAATAGACTTCTTAGCGTGATTAAAAGACATAAAAAACACCCTGTTTGTAGGAAACAGGGCGATTCTATGTCAACGAAATATAAATGAGAAGTGTTCTTATTAAGATTTGCGTATTAAATTGCCATCCGTCCTGGCACTGTTTGCCACTCCACTTGCTCCATCCATTCGGGTGTCGCAGGCTCAGTAAACATAAACACCATAAGTAGGCCGCCAAAAAAAATCACCTTCAATACACGGTCGCCCCATATGGGCAAAGGCTGGCCGACCAACAGAGGATGTGTTGGCCCCTGCTCAACGTTGTTGCCATCACGCAGCAACCATACTGTTAACAGCAATAAAAACGCAACCAAGCTCCAAGCGGCTGCCAGCAACACACCAACACTTAAGATCAGCGCAATGATGAGTGGCATAGGAATAATCGTGCTTAACCAAATCAGTATCACCGCACCAAACATGCCAATCCAGGCAGTCATGGCGACAACAAAGCTGCGTGTCATCACCCAAGCATAACCACCCACACGATACTCAGCAGGAAAAAGCGGGCGTTTAGCCCAATAAATGGCAATGCCCAAGGGGCCCAGAATCGCGACCAATAACGTCCATACCCACGGGCGCAACAACTGACGGCGCTGTGCATCTTGATAAACCCAGATACACAGCGCCGTGAGTGCTAACAACAATCCTGTCATGCAGAGGTCTCAGTAATTTCAGTATTCGCCGACTCGTCACGGCCTAGGTAAAGATACATGGCTGGCACAACAAATAAAGTAAACAGGGTACCAATTGTCATGCCGGTTGAAATAACCAGACCCATGGAGAAGCGTGCCGCCGCACCAGGGCCTGTAGCAATCAACAACGGAATCATCGCCAACACCAACGCTGCGGTGGTCATTAACACCGGACGCAGACGAATTGATGACGCTTCTTCAATCGCCATACGCTTCGACATGCCCTGCTTTTGCAACTGGTTGGCAAACTCCACGATCAAAATACCATGCTTGGCAATCACACCAATCAAGGTGACAAGTCCGACCTGAGTATAGATATTGATACTAGCCCCGGGGACTTGGAACAGCGCCGCAATGTTCAAACAAAGCAAGGCACCACAAATCGACATTGGCACCGTCACCAGCATAATCAACGGATCGCGGAAAGATTCGAACTGTGCTGCCAATACCAAGTAAATCACAATCAAGGCAAAGAAGAAGGTCATCAACAATGCCGAGCCTTCCGTTTTGTATTGACGCGACTGCCCTGCGTATTCCATACCGTAATCACGTGGCATCACTTCGTTCGCTGCCTGTTCCAGCACCGACAAGGCCTCACCCAAGGTGACTCCCGGACGCTGCACGCCAGAAATGGTGACCGCATTTAACTGCTGGAAGCGGTTGAGTGATTGTGGCTGCACCGTTTCACGCAACGACACCACCGTCGACAGCGGAATCAAATCGCCATTTTCGGTACGGGTGTAGTACTGCTCTAGCTGCTCCGGATTTAAACGCTCAGCACGCTCCACTTGCGGGATCACTTTGTACGAACGCGACTCCATACTGAAGCGATTAGCAAAACCACCCGACAGCATGGCCGACATATCGGCCGCCAAGGTGCTCATGTTAATGCCTAATAACGCGGCCTTTTCACGATCCACTTCCACCTTAACTTGCGGCTTATCGATTTTTAAATCGGACTGCATAAAGATGAACTTTTTGCTGGCCATGGCCTGATTTTTCACCGCATCAGCCACTTCCAACATGGCTGCTGGCGACGCCGTACTGGTCAGAATAAATTCAACAGGGAAGCCGCCACCGCCACTAGGTAATGCCGGTGGTGCAAACACCGCATTTTGCAAACCGGCAACCGAGTTAGCATCTTCTGTCACTTCGTTAAGCACCTCGGTAGTGCTGCGTTCACGCTCAGTCCACGGCTTCATTACAATACCGGAAATAGCGGTATTACTACCCACAGCCGAGCCACCACCACCGACACCATTCAGCTGGAAGTAGTTTTCTTTCTCTGGAATCGCATTAGCAATACGAGTCAATTCAGCAGTGAACCGCGTCAGATAATCCAAAGACGAGAACGAATCACTCTGCGAGAAAATCAAGAAAAAGCCTTGGTCTTCTTCCGGCGCTAACTCTTGCGGAGATGACTTAAACAAGAAGAAGCACGACACCAGCACAATCGCACCGAAGGTTAAGATGACGTGTTTATCATCCAACGCACCATGCAGTTTGCGCTGATAATTCAGGCGCATTTTTTCAAACTTTTCATCTAACCAATGTGCGAACTTATTACCTTTTTCCTCTTCCTGCGACTTCAACAACATGGCGCACATCATCGGCGTTAAAGTCAGCGCAATAACACCCGACAACAACACCGCACCGGCCAAGGTAAAGGCAAACTCAACAAACAGTGTGCCGGTTAGTCCGCCAATAAAGCCAATCGGCAAATACACCGCGACCAAGGTAATGGTCATCGCAATCACTGGCCCGACCAGTTCACGCGCGCCCTTAATGGCGGCATTAAATGGCTTCATACCTTCTTCAATGTGTCGGTGAATATTCTCCAACACAATAATGGCGTCATCGACCACCATGCCGATGGCCAATACCATCGCCAACAGCGTCAGCAAGTTAATCGAGAAGCCCATCAGCAGCATCAAGAAACACGCACCAATCATGGAAAGAGGTACGGTCACAGCGGGAATTAATACACTACGGAACGAGCCCAAGAATAAGTAAATCACCACAATCACAATGGCGACAGCCTCGATCAAGGTTTTAATTACCTCATCAATGGCATCTTCGATATACCGTGTGGAATCATAAGGAATATTGGCTTCCAGACCCTCTGGCAACTGCGCCAACACATGCGGCCAAGCATCTTCGCGCACACGCTTAATCACATCTAATGCGTTCGCATCGGGCGCAATTTCAATACCCATAAAGGTAGCGCTTTTGCCGTTAAACGATACCTCTGTGCTGTAGTTCTCAGAACCCAACACCACATCGGCAATATCACCTAAACGCACAATAGCGCCATCTGCCGAACGCACCACCAAAGCACGAAACTCTTCCGGTGTATTGAAGTCAGTGGCTGCTGTCAGATCGACCTGCACCATCGAGCCTTTAGTTGAGCCCAATGCCGCCAGCACGTTATTGCCACGCAATGCACCATAGACATCACTAGCCGTGACACCTTGTGCCGCCATACGCTCTGGCTTTAACCAGATACGCATCGCAAAGGTTCGGTCACCTAAAATACGCGCGCGCTGCACACCAGGCACAGTCGATAAACGCGGCTCAACCACGCGCACCAAGTAATCGGTGATTTGGTTGTTATCCAAAATATCGGAGTAAAACGACAGGTACATGGCCGCCGTGGTATCGCCCACAGACAACTCAACCACGGGGTCTTCCGAAGCCTCCGGCAGCTCACCACGCAGCTTGTTCACCTTAGCCGCAACCTGCGTCAATGCCTCATTCGGATCAACATCTAGCCGCAAGTAAGCCTGAATAGAGCTAACGCCAGCTAAACTAGTAGACTTGATGTAATCAATGCCCTGTGCTGAGGCAATTTCTCGCTCCAAGGGCGTGGTAATAAAGCCCTGAATCAAGTCTGCATCCGCACCCACATAAGTAGTGACCACATTGATCACGGCATTTTGCAGCTCTGGGTATTGGCGCACATTCAGATCGAATGCTGCCTTCATACCCACCAGCAAAATCATCAGGCTGACCACGAGGGCCAGCACCGGACGCTTAATAAAAATATCGGTGAATTGCATAATGCGCGTCTCGCTTAAGAGTCGGACGGAGTGGGAGTTAATGACGCATCAGGCATTACCGAATTATTGATAATGACCACACTGTCGTTTTGCAGCTTGAGCAAACCACTGGTCGCGACTTCTTCACCTGCTTTTAAGCCGTCGACGACTGACACCAAGTCTCCACGTGCCTCACCCGTTTTAATGAAGCGACGACGCACAACCAATACCTCTTTATTATCGTCACTCGGCTGAATCACATAAACTGAATTGCCGTAGGGGTTGTAGCTAACTGATGTTAACGGCACCACCAACACTTGCTTCTTATCACCAACCGAAATATTGGCACGAGCGAATAAGCCAGGACGTAGCGCACGGTCAGGATTCGCAAAATTGGCGCGCACTTTAAAATTACGTGTACTGCTATCAACTTGTGACTCAATGGCGGCTACCACACCACTAAACTCACGACCTTGGAAGGCATCCACTGTAGCAGTGACAACTTGGCCAGCTTGAACCGCGCCAATGTGTTGCTCGGGCAAACTAAAATCGATGTAGACCGGATCCAACGCCTGCAGTGACACAATGGGGGTGCCCGCATTCAGATACTGGCCAACATTAATTTCACGAATACCTAAACGACCGGCAAATGGTGCACGAATCACTTTCTGCGCTAAACGCTCACGCTGCCCCGCCACTGCCGCACGAGTAGCCTGCAAGTCACTCTCGGCACGATCAAGCTCTGACTTAGAAATAGCGTCTAAATCATGCAAACGCTTTAAGCGCCCAAACTCAGTCTCGGCCAATTGCGCCTGTGACTGTAAACGTTGCAAATCAGCACGCTCGCTGCCAGCAGACAGAGTCACTAACAAGTCGCCTTTTGCCACTTCAGCGCCAGATTCAAAATGCACCTGAGCCACAATGCCCGCCGACTCCGTTGTCACCAAAGTGCCTTGACTGGCCACGACTGAACCAACACCACTCAAGCCATTGCTCCAGCTTTGTGCTTCCACTTTGGCACTGCTAATGGTGGCAGGAGGCACCGGCATATTGTCAAAGAATTGGTTCATCATTTTGCCGCCGAACCACTTCACCCCAAACAGGCCGCCAAACACAATCAGGCAACCCACCAACATCCATACCATACGCTTATTCATTGTGTTGCCTCATGTGCCGATGCTGGCTTAATCAGTTGATCCATAGTTTTAAAGTCTTGCAAACCTAATGCACCGGCCTGTTGCTTTAAGCGCAACATGCTCAGTAAGTGGCCAAAGCGTGCTTGGTCATAATTGCGGCGTGCTTCTGTGCTGGCCGACTGTGCATTAAGCACATCCACCATGGTGCGCTTGCCGGCCTCATAACCGTATTTTGTGGCTTGTTCAGCGGCCTCGGCAGAGGCAACAGCACGCTCAAAAGCACTGACTTGTAGGCGTGACGTTTGCACATCAGCCAGTAAGCGACGTGTTTCACGTTGAGTGCTACGAATGGCGCTATCTAATTCACCTTCTGCGACACGACGACGAGCATCCGCCTCTTTGACTCGGCTGCGATTACCGCCACTAGCAAAAATAGGGACACGTAGCTCTAAACCAACGATTGAATTGTTGCCTGCTGAACCAATCAACGAATCAGAAGAGTCTTGACGACCATGACTGGCCACTACATCAATTTCAGGCAGCGCAGACGACATGCTGCTATCAGCATTTGCTTTGGCGACTTGTAAATTGGCACGTGCGGCACGCAGGCTTGGGTTTTGTGTCATGACCCGCTCAAGCCAGACCTCACGACTATCGTCATCTAACACCGGCAATGTTGCGTTGGCCGGAAACTCTGGCAGCTCGGCATAACCTTGGCCGGTACTTTCATCGAGCAAGTCTTGTGCAGTGTCGAGTGCTTGCCTGGCAGCAATCAAATTAGCT
The DNA here is from genome assembly GCA_947085865.1 of uncultured Moraxellaceae bacterium. GTDB lineage: Bacteria > Pseudomonadota > Gammaproteobacteria > Pseudomonadales > Moraxellaceae > Perlucidibaca. The sequence goes on along the minus strand of CAMTYC010000026.1, from coordinate 5,354 downwards.
TGTGCCAAATCATTACGTGCCTGAGCCTCTTTTAAATCGGTGCCCGGAATTAACTGAACGTCATAACGCTTTTGTGTGTCGCTTAACGATAGACTCACCGCATCGGCCTCACTTTGCGCCAAACGCAAAGCAGACTTGGCTTGCAGCACGCCCAAATAGCGCTCAGCCACGCGGTAAATCAGCACTTGTTCACGTACGATGGCGCCAGCTTCCGCCAACTCATCTAAGGCATCCGCTCGACGGCCACGGGCAAAAAAGTCAAAACGAAACAATGGCTGGCGTAACTCTACTGCGGCATCCCACGAGTTATAGCGCTCACTAAAGCCTGACGAGCCATCTGGGTTTGGAAACGGTGTGGCGGTAATTTTTGAATCGGTTTCACGCATCCCTGCTACGGCATTCACCTGCGGTAGGCGTGTGGCACGCTCCTGCTTGCCCAGCTCTCGTTCAGCATCTAACAACGCCAACGAACCAGTCACGGCAGGATCAATTTTTTCGGCCAATAACAAAGCCTCTTCCATCGACATGGCATAACTAACAGTGGGCAAACCTGCGGCCATTACAACGGCTAAAAGTGCAGCTTTAGATCGTGTCATTCGTGCACAATTCATGAAAAACCTCCGCACGAATTCGTGCAATTAAATCATCCAAGGCCGAGGGATCAGCAGGATCAGCCACTAACGGCTGCCATCCCATACCATTAAGCATGGCCAACATCTGTCGACCCAATAAGCGATAAGGTTGGCGCACATTAAAGTGATCCAATAAACCTTCAGCGTGAACCAACTGATGCATACCACTGGTCAACGCCCAACAACCTGTTGCAACTGCCTCAGGGTTTAGACCACGTGGATCAAGGTCGCCCTGTGTTATGGCATCATGCACAATGGTCATCACTGCATCTGAAACAGGCTGGCTGGTTTCAAAGTGAGCCGCACGCCGACATGCACTAGCAGCCTTCCATACCACTTCGCAATGTGCATATTGCGCAATGCGGAAATGCTCAGGGTTACGTTGCACAAAAATAGTGTCAGCCACGGTGATAGCAAACATGCGCTCACGACTGCCGGCCTTCCACTGAGCCGCGCGCTGAAATAGCTCCGCCTGCTCCGCCACACTCTCGGTGGTTAACGCCAGCAACAAGTCTTCTTTACAAGCAAAGTGTTGGTAAAGCGTGCCCATAGCGTGTTCACTGACCTCTGCCAGCTTCGCCATCTGCAAATTCAGTAGTCCATCTTGCACAATCAGTTCACGCGCAAACGCCAAAAGCCGTTTTTCACGCTCCTCAAACTGACGTTCTCGACGCTCTTTTGTGCCCATCAAATCGACCAAAATGAATAATTGTCGAACTTTGAATCATATTCATTTTTTTCGCAAGCGCATTTGTAGGCTGTTTTTTTGTGCATATTTCATGCAAAGTCACGCTAACTTACTTCAGAGAAGCCGTTATGAGCGTGACGATTTCCCCGCAATCACCGGTATTAGTAACTGGTGCATCTGGCTATATTGCCGGATGGATCGTGCACTTTTTATTACAAGCAGGACGCACCGTACATGCCACAGTTCGTGATCCCAATAAATCTTCGTCAGTACAGCACCTGTTAGACAGTGCCAAGCAAAGCCCCGGAACCTTAAAGCTATTTAAGGCGGACTTACTGACAGAAGGCAGCTTTGATGAGGCCATGCAAGGTTGCGAGCTAGTCATGCACACCGCCTCGCCTTTTGTGCTGGATGGTTTTACCGATGCCGAAGCTGCATTAGTTAAACCTGCCGTGGATGGCACAAAAAACGTATTGGGTAGTGCCAACCGTTGTGCCAGTGTGCGTCGTGTGGTGTTAACCAGCAGTGTTGCTGCTATTTATGGCGACAATGCTGATGTGCAAGACCTGCCTAATTCATACATTGATGAAAGCTTATGGAATATCACCAGCAGCCTGACTCACAACCCCTATCAGTACTCCAAAATGGCGGCTGAGAAAGCAGCCTGGGAAATACACAAAACACAACAGCAATGGGACTTAGTCACCATTAATCCAAGCCTGGTGTTAGGCCCTGCGTTAGCGAAAAACAGCCAGTCCGCCAGCATTGGCACATTAAAACAAATGGCTGATGGCAGCTTGGCATTTGGTGTGCCGCATTTAGTATTTGGTGTGGTGGATGTGCGTGATGTGGCGCATGCGCATATTTTGGCTGGCGACACACCCAGTGCTCGTGGTCGTTATCTGTTATGTGCTCAAACCCTTAGCCTGCTGCAAATTGGCCAGTGCTTACGAGCAGACTTTGGACAATACCCACTGCCTAGGTTTGAACTACCTAAATTGGTTGTGTGGTTATTTGGTCCACTGCTAGGACCTGTCACTCGACCCTTTATTAGTCGTAACGTCGGTTATGACATTAGCTTTAATAATCAACGCAGCCTGAACTTAGGCCTGCATTATCGAACCGCCAAAACCACCATCGTTGAGCACTTTCAGCAGCTCATTGATGATGGCTTGATTCGTAAGCGAGGTTAAGGCTTAGAGGCGTCATCATCTACTTTGGAGCTAACCACTTCCCCTTCGATGATGTCGCCTTTGCCACTAGCCTGATGCGGTGGTGCTTGATTTGACCCTGATTGGCCATAAGGCTGCTGTGGCTGACCTTGCTGCTGAGCACGACGCAGCGCTTCGGCAAACTGGCCTTGGCGTTTGCGCAGCACAAACACCGACAACAAACTGGCCGCCCCCACCCCTGCAATCGCCATCAGCGACAGCGCCAAACCGGGCAAAAATACCAATAAGGCAAGCCACCATGGCCACATCCACACTTGAATGGCGCCCACAAAACCAAGCACCGTGGCCACCAGCGGCAACCACATCACTAGCAGTACCGATAACAGCACCGACAGAAGTAGGTTCCACTGCACATAGTCGGTGAAAAAGGCCATCAAACCGGCCAGCTGGATGATCATGACCACCAGCCTTAGCAATAACATTGTGGTTTTCACCGCACGCCCCTTGTGTTTTGATGCCCCATTCTAGCCTGTTGAGGACACATTGTGATTAGCATGATTCATAACCCACGTTGCTCTAAGTCTCGCCAAGCCATGGAAATACTGACTCACTACGCCGACCAGCAGGGCAAAACACTGGAAATTATTGATTACCAAAAAAGCCCATTGGATGCTGCCGCCTTAAGCAAGCTACAAAGCCAACTAGGCCTAGCCGCCAGCGACATGTTGCGCAGTAATGAATCGATATTAAAAGAGCAGAATATTGATACGACAACGCTGAGCGAGCACGAAGTGATTACCCTAATTGCAAAACACCCGGTGTTATTACAGCGCCCGATAGTGGTTCAGGCTGGCCGAGCCATTATTGCTCGACCACCTGAGGTGTTACATACGTGGCTGAATTAACAGCCATTCAAAATGTCGGCACAGGCTTGGCGCTGGCCATTACGTGCAGGGAAGTCGCGCGCGGATCGTGAATGAAAACTAAAACGTTCGCGCCACTCATCATCCGCTGTTAGGCGGCTATCGGCGTCCGCAAAGCCGGTTTCACCAGCGCGTTTTAACCAGCGGTCAAACCACGCTAATGAGTAGTGCTCAGCCATGGGCCTGCCCCAGCCACCCACGCAGCGGTTATCCACCACTTCTGGACACCAAGAACTGGTAGGAAAAAGCGGGATTTGCGACCACTCAAAGTGTGTGCTGCCACGTATGGTGAACTCCATCACGGGCACACCCGCCTGTTGCCAGCCGCGGAAGGCGCCGAGTTTGGCCTCGGGGTCTGGCACCTCGCGGTAAGGCATGGTCACAATGCCATATTCACTGGTTTGGCCCATCGACGGCACATTCGGTACCACCGCAGGAGTTTCTCCATCGCCACTATTAGGTGCATTTAAACTATCCCAGCCCACCGCCACTTTTACTGGATTGCTGGCATCTAGCTGCCCCGGCCAGGGCTCTGCTCCAACCGCACCATAACTTTGCACCACACTGACACCGGTTGCGCCCAAGGAGTGGCCCGCAATGCCTAAACGATCACGGTCTAATACCGCATGTTGTGGATTAAACGTTGTGGTTTCCGTGCCATAACTGTCAGCACAACTCAGGTTATGTGGGTACGGCGTATCTGGTGTAGAGCGGAAGAAATCAATGGCATCAACCAAACCTTCCCAAAACACCGCTGGGTTGATGTTTGTGCCCTGACCAAACGCCGGGGTTTGTTGATCGGAGCGGCCTTGGCCACGCGGATCAAAGGTCATCACGGCATAACCAGAGCGCACCAAGGCCTGCGCCATCCACCAATACAAAGGTTCTGGCGCTTGAATGGAGCCATTCAGAATAACCACATTCGGCAAGTTGCTGACATCACCTTTGGGCTTCCAAACCCGTCCACTTAAGCGTGCGCAGTCACGGTCATAAAACACCACCGGCTCAACATCAGCTTCATCTTCATAAAAGCTATCAACACCGGGATAACGAAATGGGTCACCAGCACAAGGCAGTGCGTGAGTTCCACACAGTGGCGTCAGTGGTGTGTTTAGCGAAACACTTGAAGGTGGGCTGGCCAGCAACCAACTGGGGTCAGTAATGGCACGCATGGTGTAACTGCCAATATTGCCCAAGCTCTGTTCCAGCAAGCGCAGCATAAAGGTGGGGTTGCTTAACTGCTCTACCGGTGCTTCTGTTACTCGCGCAAAGTTGGTGAGCTCACACTGAATAAACTCAGCTGATTGCGCCTCATACGTGCCACAGAGTGTATCGCGCTGAGCAATGGGTGATGGATCCGGTTGCACATCAGGGCTGGTATTGGGCGGGGTATTATTTAGTGGCTCAGAGTCCGAGCCGCAGGCGAGTAGCAATAGACAAGTCGATAGAATAGCGAGATAGCGCATAAAAGTTACTCATGTTCTTTTTATTTTGAGCAACCCTAAAACGTCCCTACTGATTAAGCAAGCGAACAGCATTATTTCTGCTTTTGTAAGGTCTGCAAAATTTCTAGCGCTGATTTGCGTTGTGACGGCGACATGGCGGCAAAAATTAGCTGTAGTTGCTGGCTTTGATGACTGTAGTGTTGATGGGTTTCGTGCAATGAGGAGGTCGAGCCAGGCGCCGACTCCAGCAGAAAAAATACTTCACTTGCAGCAACATTCAACGCCGTGCATAACTTTAATAACGAGCCAATGGGTGGGTCGATCTCGCCGCGTTCGATGCGCGAAATATTTCCACCCGTCATGCCCGCTTCATAAGCTAACGCTTCTAACGTTAAGCCTTTACTCTTTCGTAATTCGCGAATGACATTGCCGATTTTCATCGGTTGAGTGTGCTAAACGTTTTGCATATGACGCAAAGCGCGATACGCTAATTT
>CAMTYC010000025.1:0-9725 GCA_947085865.1 uncultured Moraxellaceae bacterium | reverse complement strand
CGGCCCGAAACGTGTTAAATACAAAAAAATTAGCTAGTTAAAGGCGTTGGCGCCCCTTTAATGGGGCGCCAATAACCACCATCTGTACACCACGTGTTCTCCCTAGCGTTTATATAAGCACTTATGGAGAACACATCATGAATGAACCCACAAAAAATAATCGTCCTCATGCATTAGTCATTGCTGCAGCTGCGTCAGTGATTTTGCTTTCTGGCCTAGGAATTGCCCGCATGCTCGATGTCCTGCCAGACAGTCAGGCCAATGCCGCATCAATAAGCGCTGACGTAGAGGCACGTGAGCTGGCCGATGCAGAGGCAAAAGAAAAAGCCGCCTTAGCTCGCCAAGAACTAGAAACTAAAGCTGCCAAAGAGGCTGAAGCAGAGCGCTGGCGCTTAGCAGAAACTCAACGCCAACAGGCAGCAAAACAAGCTACAACACAACGTCAAACTGTAACGAAAACAGCAACAGTATGCGCAGACTGTGGTGTTATTACTGCTATTACTGAGCAACCAGGAGCTACTGGCACACCGGCCACCGGCTTAGGAGCTGTTACTGGCGCTGTTATTGGTGGTGTATTAGGCAATCAAGTTGGCAAAGGTGATGGTCGCCGTATAGCACGCATTGCAGGCGCTATTGGTGGTGCATACGCTGGCCACAAAGTCGAAGGCCATGTTCGCTCGGGCAGCAGCTACGTTGTGAGCGTTCGTTTTGATGATGGCCGTGAAGAGCAGTTTACTTACGCCGAAAAGCCGAATGCATTTGTTGGCATGACAGTACGTTCGGAGTCTGGACAACTGGTACCACGCAGTTAATTATTTAAGCCATAAAAAAGCCCGCAAATTATGCGGGCTTTTTTTATTAGGGTATGCCTTAGCCAAAGACTAGGAAGCTATCAGCGTTTAACCACAGGTGAGCATACACACTTGCGACATAGCCTAGAGCAATCGCCGGAGTCCACTTCAAGTGACCCATAAAGGTGTAAATGCCACGAGCTTGACCCATCAGCGCAACACCCGCTGCAGAACCAATTGACAACAAACTACCACCACAACCAGCTGTTAAAGTGATCAACAACCACTGACCATGAGACATTTCCGGCTGCATAGTTAACACCGCAAACATTACCGGGATGTTATCAATCACTGCTGAAACTAAACCCAACGTGACGTTAGCCCAAGTATGATCCCACTGAGTGTAAAGTACTTCAGACATCATGGCTAAGTAGCCCATAAAGCCCAAACCACCCACACACATCACCACACCGTAAAAGAACAACAAAGTGTCCCACTCAGCACGGGCAACTCGGTTAAACACGTCAAATGGCACTACGCCACCTAAACGTTGCAGAGCCGCTTCATCACCCCGCTGTAGGGCCAGAGCACGCTTGCGCTCCAGTGATTTTGGCAAGGTTTTGCGTAGAAAGAAGCCAAAAAACTGCAGAAAACCAAGACCCGTCATCATGCCCAATACTGGCGGCAAGTGCAGGAAGGTGTGGCAGGCAACCGCCGTTGCAATCGTCAGCAAAAACAGAGCCACAATACGCAATGCACCGCGCTTCATCTCAACGTGTTCCGTCACCGGATCAGGCTTACGGTTTTCCACAAAGAAACTCATGATGACCGCAGGAATGATGAAGTTAATGAGTGACGGAATGAAGAGAATAAAAAACTCTTGGAATTTGACGATGCCAGCCTGCCACACCATCAAGGTAGTGATGTCACCGAAGGGGCTGAAAGCACCACCGGCGTTAGCCGCAACAACAATATTGACACAGCAAAGACCTACAAATCGGTTATCGCCCTCAGCAACCTTCATCACTACCGCACACATTAGTAGCGCAGTCGTTAAGTTATCGGCCACTGGCGAAATTACAAATGCTAAGCCGCCCGTTAACCAGAAAAGTTGCTGATAGCTATAGCCTTTTTGCACCATCCAAGCACGCAAAGCATCAAACACTCGGCGCTCTTCCATGGCATTGATGTAGGTCATTGCCACCAACAAGAACAACATCAGCTCGGCAAACTCTAATAGAGTATGTCGAAATGCATCCTCTGGCAGACCAGTCACACCATTTTGAACGTAATAAATACCGATCAAGGTCCAGATAATACCGGCAGCCACAAGCACTGGTTTAGATTTACGCAAATGCAACTTCTCTTCACCCATGACTAACAAGTAGGCAACAGTGAAAATAGCCAGCGCAATAAATCCATATGAGGTAGCGGTCATATCCAAACGACCTTCAGCGCTACCGGCAGCCAGTGCCGGAGCGCTAAATAACAATGCGAATGCGGACGTCAGCATCAGTCCAAAGTATTTGGTCATGCGTTATCTCGATAGGGTAGTTTTTAGGCGGCGCGATGGTACCACAGCCAACTACCCTTCGGTAACCTCTGACTTTGTAGGCTTATGTTTACAGTACATTCACCAAAGTGAAGCCTGTCGTATACGCAATCAGTAAATGAGGGAAATACCGTAAATAACTTCCAAAGGTGACACCCTGCACCTTACTCATGACGATGATGCCTGCAGCAGAGCCGATCGCCAGCATAGAGCCGCCAACACCTACGCTATAAGTTAATCCTAACCATGCCTCTAAAGGCATATCTAGCTCAGCCCCCAAAACAGCCGCTGTGAGAGGCACGTTATCAAGTACCGCTGAACATAAACCAATTGCATAGTTAGCCATTGTGCTTGGCAACACAGCATATAGTTGCGTAATTAAGTCCAATGTACCGATTTCTTTAAGCATGCCAACCAACAGCAACACGCCCAAAAAGAATAACAAGGTGTCAAATTCTATTTTGCGGATGTAGTCCATGATAGGAATGTCATTGGGGTCATGCCGCACCCAATGCACCAGCAAAAACACTAGTGACAAACCAAACAAAAACACCAGCAGTGGCGGAATGTAAATAAAGCTATTTACGATCAGCGTGAGAAAAATCGTCAGCAGAAAAATGATGCCAATGATTTTATCTAGCAATTCAGTTTGCTTACGTTGACGGGGAACTCGAACATCGCCTTTAAAGCCTGGCAACATTAAACAAGCTAGCAACACACAGCTGATCAATCCAGCTGGCACCAATTGCATCAAATCCAAAATGCCAACTTTGTCGGCATTAAAAATCATCAGTGTTGTGACATCACCGGTAATCAACGCCGCGCCACCGGAGTTAATCCCGAAGACGGCTAACACAGCCAACTTAATATTCTTAGCTTGCTCTAATTGCAGCGAGAGAATTAACGCCACAGCCACCAAAGTTGCCGTTATGTTGTCCGCGAACGAAGACAACACGAAACAAAACAGCACCACAATAAAGGGCACTGATCGCTCTGGTAAGCGCTTAGGGAGTAGTCGATAAACTAAACCCTCAACCATGCCATGCTGGTTAAGGTAGGCCACAAAGGTCATAGCCGCCAACAAGAACAGCCATAACTGCGCTACCTCCAACAATCCTTCTTGGAAGCCTGCAGTTACTGCCGGGGACGGCTCAAAGGCAAACAACAAGATCCAAGACAGCGTGCCTAATAGCAACGTTGTCTTGGCTTTGTTGATATGAATAACTTCTTCAAGGGCAATCGATAAAAACGCAACAACAGCTAAACACAGCAGAATGCCATGCAGCATGATCGAAACTCCAATACGAGGTGGGATTAACGATCGGGGAGCGTAATGTTCAACTCAAGAATAGAGCAGTTACCTTGGCTATCAAGTTCGACATGCACTTGGTCTTCGCTGATCGGTACGTACTTCCGAATCACCTCGATTATATCCTTATGCAACTGCGGTAGATAGTCAGGCTGATTACGGCGACCACGCTCATGCGCAACAATAATTTGTAGGCGCTCTTTGGCAGTAGCAGCCGTGCTATTTTTTTGTTTGCCGCGAAAAAAATCCATTAAGCTCATAATCAACCTCCAAATAGGCGCTTGAGCAGGCCTTTTTTCTGGGCTTCAAGGAAGCGATGTGGCATTTCAGCACCCAATAAGCGCTCAACGGCATCGCTGTAAGCTTGGCCTGCGTCACTTTCAGCATCAAACACTACCGGCACACCTTGGTTAGATGCTTTTAGCACGGCTTGTGACTCAGGAATGACGCCAAGCAACTTAATCGACAAAATCTCTTCAACATCGGAAACAGATAACATTTCACCTGTTTCTACACGCTCTGGGTTATAGCGTGTTAGCAGCAAAAACTCTTTGATTGGCTCTAGACCTAACTCAGCACGACGAGATTTACTTGATAACAGACCCAACATACGATCGGAGTCACGCACCGATGATACTTCTGGGTTAGTCACCACAATGGCTTCATCAGCATGGTACATAGCCATGTGTGCGCCTTTTTCAATACCGGCTGGTGAGTCGCAGATTACAAAATCAAATTGATCCGACAGTTCGCCCATGACACGAGCAACACCCTCATCACTTAAGGCATCTTTGTCGCGGGTTTGGCTAGCAGCCAACACATATAGGTTTTCTAAGCGCTTATCTTTGATCAGTGCTTGGTTTAATGTCGCATCACCCTGAATGACGTTAATGAAGTCATAAACCACACGGCGTTCGCAGCCCATGATGAGGTCCAAGTTACGCAGACCCACGTCAAAATCAACAACCACTGTACGATGTCCGCGCATTGCCAAACCTGAACCAATGGCCGCGCTAGTCGTGGTTTTACCCACGCCGCCTTTACCTGATGTAACCACAATGATCTTTGCCAAAACCACACCTCATAATCAGTCACGCTAATCGATGGACTAGCTTAAATTCTAAAAATTACAGCGCTTGTAGCGCCAAGGTTTCACCCTGTAAATAGATCTGACTGGGTTTGCCCCAGCTTGTTGTTCGTCGCAGCTCTTCGGCTACCCGATAGCGACCCGCCACTGAAATCATTTCTGCTTCCAAACTTTGGCAAAAAATACGCGCCTCTAAATTACCCTGAACACCCGCCAGTGCTCGGCCTCGTAACGGCGCATAAATATGAATATGGCCATCTGCCAGCACCTCTGCACCAGCACTAACCGGTGCCAGTACAATTAAATCGCCTGGCGCGTAAATTTGTTGACCGCCACGCACCGGTTGATTAATAACCCGTGTACTTTGTGCGGCCGCGGCAACTGGCGCAGGCGCTACTGCTAACTCTTCACTGCTAGGGCTTTTGCGACGTGGCGGCGGCAGCACTGGCAAGCCTAACGCCTCAATACCTGACTGCAAGTGCAGCGGTGCACGAACACCAACGAGGCGTATACCCAATTGTTGACACAGACCAAGCAACGCTGACCAATCTGCTGTTTCATGGGCAACTTTTTCTACACTCAAAATAACCGGCGACTGCAGTAAAAATGCGGCGGCATCGTGCAAACGAGCGCGTAATTGAGCCTCGACATGCGCAGGATCAACGCTGAGCAATTCAACTAATGTGGCGGTAAATGAGCCACCTTTTAAGGTAAAGGCAGGGCTTGAGTCTAGTAACGAGGAAGCAGAAGAAGTCATGGGCACTGGCAGTACAAAAGTGAGACATGATTGTAACGCATGAACACCACATACCAAGCATGTTCATGCGTAAACCACAGGTTTATTTTGTGATCTATTTATGTGACTTTAGCAACGCATTAACCTTATCAATATAGGCTTGTTGAGCCGCTTCTTTGCTCATACCTTTTAGTGCTGCCCAAGCGTCATATTTAGCACGATTAATCATGTCAAACATACCAGGGCGGCTGCCACTGACATCACCCGCAGATGCCTGTTTAAAATGCGCATAAAGCGCCAACATGTCATCATTACTGGGGCGCTGAGAGAGTGTTTTCACATCGGCTTGAGCCTGTTCAAATGCGCTCATGTAAAACTCCTGTCGTTATTATTGTGTTGTTTGAATACGTACACTGAACTGTTTATACCGAATTGCTAGCTGCAGGGCTAGCACCTGCTGTTTTTGGGGGCGCAAGGCGTGACTGCTAACAAAGATACACAACTCGGATTTATCGGTATTGGCTTGATGGGCCTACCTCTGTGCAAACGACTATTAGCGGAGTCTTTGCCACTTATGGTGTGGAATCGCAGTAGTGATAAAACGCAGCCTTTAGTGACTTTAGGTGCAACGGCGGCCTGCAGCCCTGCTGATGTGGCAAGCAACACTGATGTATTAATGCTCTGTGTTGCGGATGATGCCGCAGTTGAGCAAATTTGCTTAGGTGAAAATGGGATCTTCAGCGCCGCCTCAAAGGATCTCATTATTGTTGATCACTCTTCCATTTCACCAGAGCTAACTCGTCGCCTTCATGACCAAGCCAGCGAATTAGGCATTACCTGGATTGATGCCCCCGTATCTGGAGGTGTCACAGGCGCCGAAACCGGTCAGTTGGTCATTATGACAGGTGGCAACCGACACGCTTTAGATCGCGTAAGCCCAATTTTGAGTGCTTATGCCAAGCGCATTACCCATATGGGCGCCAGTGGCGCCGGGCAAGTCAGTAAGTTATGTAATCAGTTGGTGGTTGCTGCCAATAGCTTACTGATTGCTGAGACGGTTGCACTGGCTGAGCGTGCGGGGGTCGATGCCAGTCAACTCGCGCCTGCACTAGCAGGTGGTTTTGCCGACTCACTGCCATTTCAGTTAATGGTGCCACGCATGGCAAGTCGCAACTTTGATCCAGTCCAGTGGCGTGTTGATAAGGACCGACTCTACTAGACAATCTCATGCCTCATTAGGTACTGCCGCTCATACTCTACTGGCGACAGCTTATTTGTAGAACCATGTTTGCGGTTCCGATTATAAAAAACCTCGATGTAGTCAAATATATCCAACCGGGCATCATCACGAGTTAGATATACCTTACGGCGTATTCGTTCACGCTTCAGCAATTGGAAGAAGCTCTCAGCAACTGCATTATCCCAACAATTTCCGCGCCGACTCATACTTGCAACAAGGTTATGAGCTTTTAAAAAGGTCTGCCATTCATGGCTATTAAACTGACTACCTTGATCCGAGTGAATCATTACTTGTTGATTTGGCCTGCGATGCCATACCGCCATCAACAAGGCATTGAGCACAAGTTCCGTTTCCATTCGCGCACCCATTGACCAGCCCACCACCTGTCGAGAGAACAAATCGATAACGACAGCCAAGTACAGCCAGCCCTCATGGGTACGGATATACGTGATGTCGGTTACCCACACTTTATTGGGTGCGTCTACGTTAAATTCGCGCTGCAAGTGATTTGGCGTCAACACAGCAGGCTGGCCTGAGTGGTGTTGAGGTCGTTTGTTGTAACCTCGCTGGGCCTTCAGGCCAGCACCTTGCATCAGACGCAGCACTCGATTCTTGCCAACCGTTTCGCCCCAATCACGAAGGTCCCAAGTGATCTTGCGATAACCATAGACCGTACCGCTTTGCAGCCACGCTTGCTTAATGAGACCTAGCATTCGCCGATCACTGCGAGCACGGTCAGAGAGAGGCTGTTTACGCCACGCGTAATAGCCACTTCGATTGACCTTGATTACACGACACAGAGTAACGATAGCGTGCTGACGCTCATGAGCCTTAATGAAGGCGTACTTTACCGGGACTGGCTGGCAAAGTACGCGGCGGCCTTTTTTAGAATATCCCGCTCTTCAGTAACTCGTTGTAGCTGGGCCTCAAGGCGTTTTATCTCAATCTCGGCAGCGGAAATAGCCACTGGCTTATCTTGCTTTTTGATCCAAGCATAAAGGCTGTGTGTGGACACACCGAGACGATGAGCTACATCGGCAACGGAATGACCACGCTCAGTAACTTGGCGAACGGCTTCTAATCTGAACTCATCTGAAAAACGAACTGCCATAACAATCTCCATTACTCACAATTGTGAGGCAAAGAGATGTCTAGTGGAATCGGTCCTTATCAACTGAATGAATTTTGAAAGCGGCGATCGATGGCTAGCAAGAGGTGATAACTCGTGAATCTGGAGTTTACTCGGGAAGAGCTGGAGTTTCAGCAATCCATTCGTGACTGGATGCAGGTGAATGTGCCAGACGATATCAAGCGCTGCTCGGCGATTGGTGAGATGAGCGGCAAGGAACTCCAGCAAAAGTGGGAGCGTTTGCTCGGCAAGCAGGGCTGGTTGGCACTGACGTGGCCGAAACAGTATGGCGGGCCAGGCTGGACGGCGACACAGCGTTATATTTTTGATCTGGAGCGAGCCATGGCTGGCGCGCCCCCGACAAGTCCGTTCGGCGTGGCGATGGTAGGGCCGGTGCTTTAGGCGTTGTTGCACAAACGTCCCGAGTCTGTAGGCTAGCGCACCCATGACCAAGCCCGCTGCCGCCCAATACCGCACCACCAACTGGAAAGATTACAACGCAGCCCTCAAGGCCAGAGGCTCGCTCTCGGTCTGGCTGGATCGTGACATGCAATGGCACGGCCAGCCCACCGGTCGTCGCGGTCGATCACCGACGTTCAGCGATGCCGCCATCCAGTTCTGCCTGACCATCAAGGGGCAGTTCGGCCTGCCGTTGCGCCAAGTCATCGGTTTCGTGCAGAGCCTGATGCATCTGGCGGGCCTGGATTGGCCCGTGCCTGACTACAGCACGGTCTGCCGCCGCCAGAAAACGCTGACCGTGAACATACCCTATCGCCCCAGTCGTGGTGGCTTGCATCTGCTGGTCGACAGCACCGGCGTGAAGATGCTGGGCGAAGGCGAATGGAAAACGAAGAAACATGGCTCGGAATACCGTCGGCAGTGGCGCAAGGTGCATCTGGGCATTGATGCCGAGACGCTGGAGATCCGGGCCATCGAGGTCACGGACAACCGCATCGGCGACGCGCCGATGCTGCCTGAGCTGCTGACGCAGATCCCGGCGACTGAAGCCGTGGCGACGGTGAGCGGCGATGGTGCCTATGACACCAAGGCCTGTCATGCCGCGATTGCGGCACGCGGAGCCGCCGCCGTGATCCCGACCCGCAAGAATGCGCAGACCTGGAAAGGCAGCAGCGCGGGCGTCGAGGCTCGCAACGAAACCTTGCGATCAACCCGGCACCTGGGCCGGACGATCTGGAAGAAATGGAGTGGTTACCACCGGCGCAGCCTGGTGGAAACCAAGATGGGTTGCTTCAAGTTGCTGGGCGAGCGGGTCATGGCCCGAGATTTCGACCGCCAGGTGACGGAGCTTCAGGTGCGCGTGGCGATCCTGAACCAGTTCACGCGCTTGGGCACGCCACACACGATACGTGTGTCCTGAGCAGACTGGGGAAAGGGGTAGCTGCGCTCAGAGCGGCAATTGCGCAACAGCGCCTGGACAAGGTGTAACTGGATGTCATGGCCACCTCTATTTATTTTGTTTGAGCACAACAATGCATGATTGGTTGATCAACCAAATAATAGTCCAAGGCATGTCAGATGGCAAAGCGTTTCTACCGGTCAGGCTGGGAGTTATTCAGAGCATTCTCAGGGGGCAGGTGGTAGGGAGTCTCGTGAACTGAAACGCTGCCTGTACTGCTCGGGCGGATGGCCGAACCAGCGTTTGAAGGCACGTCTGAAATTGGCGCTGTCGTGATAGTTCATCAACGCGGCGATGGCCTCGACGGACAGTTTGCTGTCACGCAGGTAGCTCGCCGCCTGCTGGGACAGGATGTCGTCACGAATTTGACGAAAACTGCTGTGCTCCTGTTTCAGCTTGCGGGCTAGGGTGCGTTTGTTCATGAACAGGGAGGCCGCAGCTTCTTCTTCACTGAGCGTGCCGGG
>CAMTYC010000024.1:0-16796 GCA_947085865.1 uncultured Moraxellaceae bacterium | reverse complement strand
ATTAACCCAAACCCTAGGCTGCTTGGCTAATTCGCCAATAAAGGGAATGCCATTGGCCGAACCGGGTCTTAATCCTGACCACTGCTGAATGACAGGGGCCTGCGCCAATTCAGGCCATATTGAAATAGCTGCCTGACGCAATGTTTGTGCTGCATGCTCGGTGGTGGACTTATCAAAACCAACATGCTCTAGCGTCGAACCACACAACACATGACCGTCTAGGCGTGGAATCAAATAATGTGATCCGCGCTGAATCATGCACGGGACTTGTCCCGGCTTTAGTTTGTAAAGCTGCATTTGCCCGCGCACAGGCGCTATCGGCAATGATTGCAGAGGAGCCAATAACAACGCACTCCACGCCCCGGCACACACCACCACCTGATCCGCCTCAAGCACACCACCGTTTGCCAGTCTTACTAATGCTTGTGCTGCGTTGGCTTCTATATGTTTAACTTCGGCATTGGCCAAAACTTGAAAAAGCGTATGCTGCTGCAAAGAAATTTTGAGTGCTTTTAACAGCCTAGGATTGCGTACATTAGCGACCTGCGGCATGAACAAGGCATGATTAACATCGGTTGCTATGCCCGGCCAACGCTGTTGCAAGTCATTGCTGACATAACGCTCAACTGGCACTGACTGTTGAGCGGCCCATGCCACCGCATCACGCTCATCGTCAGCATCTAAAAACAACATGCCACAGGTGTTTAACTCAACATCAATACCCGTTTCTGCCAACAAGGCTTGGCTAAGTGCGGGATACGCTGATTGTGCCCAGCGAGCTAATGCAGTTACCGGTGGGGAATAACGCCATGGATACAGTGGTGAAATAATACCGCCGCCAGCCCAGCTTGACTCCTGCCCAATCTCACCGCGCTCAACCAGCACAACCTCGTGACCCGCTTGCACCAGCTCGCGCGCCGTCAACAGACCGTTAATGCCGCCACCCACAACCAACACTCGCATGTTTACCCCTTACCAGCCGCAAATCGCTCGCGCTGATGCCAAAGCACTTGCACCTTGAGCTTTTGGCGCTTGAATTCTCAGTCGACCCGATCGGCTAATGACAATTTGTCGCAAGGCGGCATCCTGCGCTATCGGCGCACATAAGGTCAATGTGCCATTCGAGTCTGCTGCATCGCCAGTCGCTGTCCACTCAATAAATGGTCGCTGCCTAAATCCACGCCAATAAACATGCCAGCCTATTGGAATGTCTGGCTGTAGCAGCACAGGCACTGACCCATCTATCTCGGCCTGCGCCCACCATTGCTTAGACCATACCCCCCCACAATCCTCTGCAAGCTCACTACCACAGACCCGCCACACACGCTGCTCGACCTGAGCTCGCTGCCGTACTGTTTGCAGCGCAACCACCGCCGCTTGTGCCCACTGCCGAGCTTGAACCACCTGTCTTGACTGCATCTGATAATGACTGGCCGCCAACCAGAGTGCCGCCACTAAACTCAGCATAAGCATGAGCTCAATAAGGCTAAAGCCTCGTTGATAGCAGCTCAAGGTAATACCGTCTGACGGTATTGCTGCTGAATAATCATTGTTGAGCCAGTTACAGTCTTCACACTAACGCGCAACCACCAAAGCTGCTCAACGTGATGCTTTAACAATGCGCTGTCGCTGCCCGTAACTGTGCTTTCAGTTGATGGTTCAACGTTTAACCACCACTGCCATGCCGGCTGAGCTTGTGCGCAATTAGTGCCTAACCAACTTGCTTGATGAACCCGTTCACCACAAGCCGTTTTAGTGCCTACTTGTTTTGGATGCCACAAAGCTTCATCTGTTGACGACAATTGCGGTATTGGTAAGCGCTCAAGATGAGAAAAGATGGCATTGGCGATGCTGCTGGCTTGGACTTGCTGACTAAAACGCAAAGCCGCTTGTGACTGACTCGCCACTTCATGGACAACCGACAATGTCAGTTCTGTCATTAACCCCAATAACAATAATAAAGACCACAAAATATGCCCAGCCTGCTTAACCATGAGGCACCTCAATAGTCTGCACCCAAGCCCGTCGAATACGCTGATCAGCCGCCAGCGCAGATTGCGGCTGCAACCAAGATGCCGGCCATGCCCATGGCAGTGCGCGCATTTGTTTATCTTGGCTTATCAGCGCCAACCCCAGCTTTATCGCTGTAACACGTTGTTCAACTTGCAGTGCCGACTTACTTATATATGCCAATACATCTGAACCATGGTCATGCTGGCCATATGCAAAGACCAGCGCAAAGACAGCCGGTTGGATGGCAACACCGGCATCACCCCAAAACTGACACTGCCCCTGCTGGCAATGACCGGCATCGCAGGCCAACACCTTGTCTGCACTAGCACTATCGTTACGTAGAAAGTAGCGCTCTAACAGCAGCACACCGGCCTCAGCTTTTCGACCTTCGCAGTCTAATTCTTGCGATAACACAAGGCGTTGCAGCACTAACTGATCATCAGGCCAAATACCGGCGGCAGGGTTATCTAAAGCAAACGGGTGCACACCGCCCTCTCCCGCTTTTAGCAGTGCCAATTCCAAGCGTTGAAATAACCAATGAGCAGCCGTTGCTGTCTGCAGTGGCAGGCGCTGCGATGCCGCCAAGCGCAATTGCACTTGCAAACTCATCACTACCGTTGATAACACTAAAACACCCAGCAAGCCCGCCAACAACCACTCTGCCAATAGGTATCCGCTCTGCTGGCGGCTCATGGTGTATTTACCACTAAACAGGTTTTAGAAGTCGTTGGCTTAGCCAAACATTCATTTAGTTCTTGCCCCTGCCAAGCCACCCATAAACACTCGCCAGGCGAATGAGGACAGGGTTTTAGTTGCCAATGCGGTTGGATTAACTCAGTTAGTGTCAATTCGAAGTCAATAATGTCCGCGCGTGCGCGAGCGAGATCACTACATGCTTGCAAACGACAGGGGTCACTTTGCTGTTGCCGTAAGGGTTGTTGCAGGTGCGCTCGATAGGTGCTGTCTGCAGAAGCATTTAAGCGCCAGCGCTGCATTAAATCTGCCACCGCAAAATTGACCACAAAGCGCTGATAAACCTGTGCATGGCGCGCATATAACTGCCAGTGTAATGCCAGCAAGCCAGTCAAAATAAACGAGGCCAACATCAAGGCAATTAAGGCCTCGGCCAAACCCATACCCTGCTGACTAGATGCCCTTTGCACAGACATAAAAAAAGCCCCAACAAACAAGACACTTCAGTCTTAGTTGCTGGGGCTACAAATTGCCAATTAAACTGGTGTAACAGGGATTCTTAATTCACGTGGCATAGAAAACACCACATTTTCGGGGCGACCCGCAAGCTCGGTGGGATCAACACCACCCCAAGCCTTTAGCTGATCAACCACTTGGCGAATCAATACCTCTGGGGCCGAGGCGCCTGCAGTCAAACCCACAGCATTTATACCGTCTAACCAATCACGTTGAATTTGGCCGGCATTATCAATCAGATATGCTTTTGCCCCCATACGCTCAGCAAGCTCACGCAAACGGTTGGAGTTGGATGAGTTTGGCGAGCCAACCACCAACACCACCGAACATTGCTCAGCCAGCGTTTTAACTGCGTCTTGGCGATTTTGGGTGGCATAACAAATATCGTCTTTGCGCGGGCCCTGAATGGCCGGGAAGCGTGCACGCAGCGCATCAATCACCCGCGCGGTGTCATCAACAGACAACGTAGTTTGTGTAACAAAAGCAAGCTTATCTGGATGCCTAACCTGCAGGCTGGCAACATCTTGCTCATCTTCAACTAGGTAAATGTCACCACCGAACTGACGCTCGTATTGCCCCATAGTGCCTTCCACTTCGGGGTGGCCGGCATGGCCAATCAAAATTGCTTCCATGCCTTGGCGAGCATAACGCGCCACTTCCATATGCACTTTAGTCACCAATGGGCAGGTGGCATCAAATACTTTTAGGCCACGGCTTTCGGCTTCAGCCTGAACTTGTTTAGACACACCATGTGCGGAAAAAATCACAATCGCGTCATCGGGCACTTGCTCGAGTTCATCCACAAAGATGGCGCCGCGCGCACGCAAGTCATCCACCACAAACTTGTTATGCACCACTTCATGACGTACATGAATGGGCGGGCCAAATACTTCTAAGGCACGATTCACAATTTCAATTGCTCGATCAACACCGGCACAAAAACCGCGCGGATTGGCTAATTTGATTTCCATGCTGTACCTCTTAGTTCAGTGTCACGGGGCTGGCATCAGCATCCATCACACGAATAATGTCGACCTCAAAAACCAGATCACGCCCAGCGAGTGGGTGATTAAAATCAACTTCCACCCGTCCTTCTGGGAATGCCTTAATCACGCCCGGCAGCTCAGCACCACTGGCATCGGCAAAATGCATCACCATGCCCGGCTCTAACAGTAGCTCACTAAACTGATGACGCGGAAAATGCTGAACATTGTCTTCGCGCCACTCACCAAAACCATCAGCAGCCGAAATCACAAACTCTGCTTTTTGGCCAGCTTGTAAACCCAGCATAGCCTGCTCAAATCCCGGCAGCAAACTGCCGTCACCAAACACAAAAGATGGCGGCTGCTCACGCTCAAAGGTTGAGTCAATGACCTCACCTTGTGTGGTGGACACTTTAAAGTTCAGCGTAATACGTTTGCCGGGACCGACTGAGCTCATGACAAACGCTCGCGCTTAGCTTCCAAAAAGAAACTATCAATAATCAACATAAACGCACCCACGCTAATACCCATATCAGCAATATTAAAGGCAGGAAAATGCCAGTTTTGCCAGTAGACATGAATGAAGTCGACCACATAACCCTGCAGCATACGGTCATATAAGTTGCCCAAAGCACCACCGAGCAATAGGCAAATCGCAATCGGTAGCCAGAGCGAACCTCTGGGCAGTCGCCACAACCAAATCAACAAGCCAATACAAACCACAATGGCTAAACCGACAAAAAACCAACGCTGCCAGCCACCGGCATCGGCTAGAAAACTAAATGCCGCACCGGTGTTATAGGCCAAGGTCCAGTTTAGCCAGGAAAACACCGGCACCGACTGGCCATAACTGAATGTGCTATCGGCCCAAATTTTCGTGATGTAGTCCAGCCCCAACACCAGCACCGACAGTACCAGCCATACCGCTGGATGTAGTGATTTTAGATTAAGCATAATGACGCACCTCGCCTGCCCCAATCACATTGTCGACACAACGACCACAGATTTCAGGGTGATCGGGGTGCACACCAACATCTTCGCGGTGATGCCAGCAACGCACACACTTAGTATGTGTCGACAGTCGGATCGCCACACGCAGCCCTTCAACATCGGTGTCTTGCCCACCGTCTGCGCTTAAATCATGCAGAGTCACGGCCGAGGTAATCAGCACAAAACGCAGCTCATCACCGAGCAAATCTAAGGTCTGACGCAGCGACTGACTGACATACAAATCCACCTCTGCTGACAAGCCTGAGCCTACTTCTTTGCGATTACGCGCTTCTTCGATTTGTTTGTTCACCGCCGATTTCACGGCCATGACCTGAGCCCAGTAGGCGCGTGACAACAATGGTTGATCTTCCGGCAAGCGCACCAAACCGGTATACCACTCAGCCAAAAATACCGAACTAACACGCTCCCCCGGCAATACTTCCCAAATTTCTTCGGCAGTGAAGCTCAGGATAGGAGCCGCCCAACGCACAAAGGCTTCAGCAATATGCCATAACGCTGTTTGTGCCGAACGACGTGCCAGTGAGCTTGCCGCTGTGGTGTACTGACGATCTTTAATAATGTCTAAATAAAAACCACCCAGCTCAGCGACACAGAAGTTGTGCAGCTTGTGATAAATCTGGTGGAACTGCATCTCATCATAGGCCACACGAATGTCGTCTTGCAGGCTAGCTGCGGCATCCACCACCCAACGATCCAGCGCCAACATCTCGTGCATAGGCACAGCATCACGAGCAGGATCAAAGCCGTTTAAGTTGGCCAGCAAAAAGCGCAGGGTGTTACGAATACGACGATAACTATCAGACATACGCTTCAGGATTTCGTCACTGACCGTCATTTCGCCGCGGTAGTCGGTGGCAGAAACCCATAGACGAATAATATCGGCACCTAAGGTTTGCATTACTTTCTGTGGCGCTACCACATTGCCGACCGATTTGGACATTTTGCGACCCTGACCGTCCACGGTAAAACCATGTGTCAGCACCGTTTTGAAAGGCGCCTGACCATCCGCAGCAACAGCGGTTAACAACGATGACTGAAACCAACCACGGTGTTGATCCGAGCCTTCTAAATACAAATCAGCCGGGTACTGTAGATCCGTTAAGTGTTTGAGCACACAGCTATGCGTCACACCAGAATCAAACCAAACATCTAGGGTATCCGTCACTTTGTCATATTCAGCAGCCTGAGCACCCAGCAGCTCACTAGCGTCTAAGTCAAACCAGGCATCAATACCTTGGGTCTCGACACGCTGCGCAACTTGCTCAATCAGCTCGGCCGTTTGCGGATGTAGCTCGCCGGTATGTTTGTGCACAAACAAGGTAATTGGCACGCCCCAGGTACGCTGACGAGAGATACACCAATCGGGTCGGCCTTCAACCATGCCTTCAATACGCGCCTGGCCCCAATCTGGCAGCCACTGCACACCTTGAATGGCTGTCATGGCGGCTGTGCGCAGGCCGTTTTGTTCCATGCTGATAAACCACTGCGGTGTGGCACGGAAGATAATGGGCGTTTTGTGTCGCCAGCAATGTGGGTAGCTGTGCTGAAACTTTTTATGGCACAACAAGGCCTGTGAGCCATCCACGCGTGGCTCACGCAATGCGTCCAAAATGGCCTCGTTGGCCTTGTTCACATGCAGCCCTGCAAAGCGCTCGGTGGTTGGTACAAATACACCACTGCCATCAACAGGATTATCTACGGCTAAGCCGTACTGACGACCAATCACAAAGTCATCTTGACCATGGCCTGGCGCGGTATGCACGGCACCGGTACCGGCATCAGCAGTAACATGCTCACCAACAATGACGGGCACCACACGGGCATAAAACGGATGTTGCAGCTGTAGGCCTTCTAGTACCTTACCGGCAAAGGTCGCCAGCACCTCAGCATCACTACCCTCATAACGCTCCACCGCCGATTGCCACAGCGACTCAGCCAACACAAGATGGCGCTGACCACCCGCAGCGTTGACACGCACCAGCACATACTGCAGTTCAGGATGCAGCGACACTGCTTGGTTAGCAGGCAGAGTCCAAGGTGTTGTAGTCCAAATGACTACTTCGGCACTGTCGACAGCAACACCAACACGAGCACCAAAGTCGGCACTGTCGACTGCGGCAAAACCAACATCAATAGCTGATGAGGTCTTGTCTTGATATTCCACTTCCGCTTCAGCCAAAGCAGAGCCACAGTCCATGCACCAATGCACGGGCTTTAAACCCTTATGCAAATGGCCGTTATCGGCAATATGGCCCAGCACACGAATAATGCCGGCTTCTTGCTTAAAGTTCATGGTTAGGTAGGGGTTATCCCAGTCACCCAAAACCCCTAAGCGCTGAAAATCCACCGACTGGCGCGCTACCTGTGAGGCCGCATATTCACGACACTTCTGCCTAAACTCTTTAGCACTGACTTTTACGCCAGGCTTACCGACCTGCTTTTCGACATTGAGCTCAATGGGCAAACCATGACAGTCCCAACCCGGCACATAAGGCGCATCAAAACCACTCATGGTTTTGGCTTTAACAATAATGTCTTTCAGGATTTTATTGACCGCGTGGCCGATATGAATGTCGCCATTCGCATACGGTGGGCCATCATGCAAAATAAATTTTGGAGCGCCTGCACGCGCCGCTCTAATTTGGGCATAGAGCTGCTTTTCACGCCATGCATCAACACGCGCAGGCTCGCGAGTGGACAGACTGGCCTTCATGGCGAAGTCAGTTTCGGGCAAATTTAACGTGGTCTTATAGTCCATAAAGCGCTCTTCACACGGCAAAGTAGTCATGGCCAGCAGCAATATCTGCCTCAATAGCCGTTTTCAACGCATCCAACGATGGAAAGCGTTGCTCATCTCTTAATTTGTGGCGAAACACCACATGCAACCGGCGACCATACAAGTCGCCGGAAAAATTGAGTAAATAGGTTTCACAACGTGCCTGTATTCCTTGCACAGTAGGCCGCGAACCGACATTGGCCACACCCGGAAAAGCCTTCTCTGGCTGAGCTGCATCAACACCATAAACTTCAACGGCAAATACGCCACGTAGGGGCAATACCTGACGACGCATCAAAATATTGGCTGTTGGCAGGCCTAAAGTGCGGCCAATTTTGTCGCCATGCACCACTCGCCCAGTGACAGCAAATGGTCTACCTGCTAACGCTTCGGCTTGAACAAAATCTGCCTGCACCACGGCCGCACGTAAACGTGTACTGCTAATGCGTTCGCCACTGTCAGTGATGGTCAGCAACTGGCCTACGGTAAAATTAAAGCGCTCACCTGCTGCTTTTAACGCAGCCAAATCACCACTGCGGTCACAACCAAAGCGAAAATCATCACCAACATACAAATAACGACAACCCAAGGCTTGCACCAGCAACGACTCAATAAAGTCCTGTGCGGAATAAGCACGAAAGCGCGCATCAAAGCGAATCAGCAACACTCTATCCACACCAGCAGCGCTTAATGCTTCCACCTTGTCACGCCAAGTCATCAAGCGCGCGGGAGCCTGATCTGCAGCCAAAAACTCCTGTGGCTGAGGCTCAAAACAAATCACCATTAAGGGCAGCTGCAAGGCATCTGCATGCACTTTTAAGGCGGCCAGCATAGCCTGATGGCCACGATGCACACCATCAAAGTTGCCAATAGTTATGGCATTACCCTGATGCTGGGGACGCAAATTGTGCAAACCACGAATTAATTCCATGTTTTCGCAAGGCTGATGAAATAAAGTTCTGAAGTATAACGAATCAGCGCCCTGCCGTCGCACTTTGCAGCACTTATGGGTGACGTATATGTCTAGGCCTAAAGCCAGTCGCCAATAGCGCCAAACCATAGGCAGCAGCACCCACCAAACAAATCAGCAGCACATAACCCACACGTGGCCATACCGCGGCACTAAACCACCACTCAATCGACGGTGTAATCCACAACAATAATGCCACCATGACGCTATTAGCGATGAGAAACCTCAACATCAACCCCAGCCATGGTTTTTGCATTTGATAAATGCCATTTTGGTGCAGGCCCTTATACAACAGGCCGGCATTGATAAACGCCGCTAAGGTGCTTGCTAAGGACAAACCCACATGCTGCAGCGGCCAAACCAAGATTAGGTTCAACACCATATTGGCTACCATGGCAATAATGCCAATGCGTACCGGTGTCTTCATATCTTGGCGAGCATAAAATGCTGGAGCAAATACCTTAATCAACATAAATGCCAAAATACCGCCGGCTAAGGCCTTCAATGCCGCTGCAGACTTGATGACATCAATTTCCGTGAACTGGCCATGATGAAATAGCGCCGCCATTAACGGCTCGGCCAATACACCCAGGGCCAATGACGCCGGCAAACCCACCATGACAATAACGCGCATCGCCCAATCAATGGTGGCGCGGAACTCTGCATCAGACTTTGTGGCGTGCTTTGCCGATAGTGTTGGCAAAATAACCGTTGCCACCGCAATGCCAATCAAACCTAAAGGCAGTTCGGTTAAACGATCCGCGGTATACAACCACGACACCGAACCCGGCATAAGGAATGAGGCCAAGATGGTGTCGAGCAGCAAATTGATTTGACTGACCGACACACCAAACATGGCCGGGATCATCAAGGTCAAAATACGTTTAACTTCTGGATCTTTGAAATTTGGCCGAAAACGCGGCATCAAATTCATTTGGCGTAACGGCCACCACTGGAAGCCTAATTGCACAATACCGGCAATCAAAACCCCCCAAGCCAAAGCCATAATCGGCTGCGACAACAGTGGTGATAACCAAATCGCACAACCAATCATAGTTAAGTTCAACAACACCGGCGTAAAGCTAGACACCCCAAAACGCTGATAGGTATTTAAAATGCCGCCAGCAAAAGCAGTCAGCGAGATCAGCAGCAAATACGGAAAGGTAATGCGTAGCATGTCTGATGCCAGTTGAAACTGGAAAGCATCACTACGAAAACCAGGTGCAAAGATAAAAATAATGGCCGGCGCAAAGACTATTGCCACTACAGTCAAACCGCCGATGATGACCGTTAAGGTACCCGCCACATGATTAATCAGGCGGCGCACCTCTTTATCGCCATGTTGAGTCTTAACTTCTGACAGCACCGGCACAAAAGCCTGAGAAAATGCCCCCTCAGCAAACAGTCGACGCAGAAAGTTAGGAATCTTAAACGCCACCAAAAAGGCGTCCATTAGGCGCCCAGCACCAAATAGATTCATAAAAACCATGTCGCGCACTAGGCCAGCAATGCGCGACAATAGTGTCATCGCGCTGACAATAAAGGTCGATCGCCACAGTCCTCCTGAGGATTTTGGCGGTGTCGGTTGCTGAGGAACAGGGCTAGTCATGGCAACTCCACTAAAGTTGCGCGATGTTAGCCTAGTCAGGCGCATAACGGCTAGCACTACCGGTTGACTTCAGGCGAGAAGATCTGCATCATTGCGCGCCTGATTTTGGATCTGTGAAGTACTAATCCAAAACACCTTTTCCACGAACAAATTAAGGGAGTCGCCCTGTGGCCAACTCTGCACAAGCCAAAAAGCGCGCTCGTCAAAACGACAAGCAGCGCCTGCACAATGCGAGCCTGCGCTCCATGGTGCGTACCTACATCAAGAAAGTTGTCAACGCTATTGCTAGCGGCGACAAGGCTGCTGCCCAAGCTGCTTACACCACAGCCGTACCGGTTATCGACCGTATTGCTGACAAGGGCATCATCCACAAAAATAAGGCTGCTCGTCATAAGAGCCGTCTGAACGCGCAAATTAAAGCATTAGCCTAATTACTGGCTTTTGCCTTAATGGCGACGAAAAACCGGCTTAATAGCCGGTTTTTTTTATGCGCCTTTTTTAAGCAATGGAAAGTAGGTTAAGCTGCCAACAACACACTATTGAGTTTACTCATGGCAGGCTCATCGCTTCGCTGCACCGACTGCGGTCTACAAAATATCTGTTTCCCACCGGCGTTTGACGACAGCGCGCTTAACCGCATCAGTGAAGTCATTGGCCAGCCGCCGCTATTGAGTAAGGGCCAAGCGCTGTATCAGATTGGTGAAGCACATCATGCCATTTACGCGATCCGCTCTGGCAGCATCAAAACTAGCATTATTCAGCACGACGGCAGCGAGCTGATTACCGGCTTTTATCAGCCTGGCGAAGTGGTAGGTCTTGAGAATCTAGGCCATGCCGTCTGCACTAGTCGCGCCGAAGCGCTAGAGAAAACCTCACTTTGTGTGCTGCCAACCGGCCAACTAACCTCACTTTCGCGTCAATTACCCGAGTTGCAGCAACATATTTTTAATCTAATGAGCACTGAAATACGTGCCGACCACCAACGCCTGCACCTGATAGGCGCACGCTCAGTTGAAGCGCGTTTAGCTAGCTTTTTGTATGGATGGATTCAGCGCTTACAGCAACGAAAATTAGCTGGCAGCTCATTTCGTCTACCCATGGCTCGTGCAGATTTAGCGAATCATTTAGGTGTTGCGGTGGAAACGGTTAGCCGCAGCTTTAGCCGGCTAGAACAGCTGGGGATACTGCAAGTGAGCGGCAAGGCTGTGCACATTCAGGACAGTACACAGCTCTTGCTGATGGCTAACGCTCAATGTGCATAACGGCGACGATGCCACTCAGAGTGCTTTTTCGCTTCCGGCTCAAGCTTACCTTCAACACGCTCATTGGCTAACTCGATCGGGCCTTTGAACTGCCTTGTGAGCGCCACATAAACACCAAATGGAATCGCCACTGCAGACAAGATAATCACTAACAGTGATAACAAGCCACTCCAAGTACCTAATAGATCTAATAACATGTGCTTTCTCCTAGTCACTGTGTTGATGGTGTTATTTCAACATCAGTGACCGAGAAGAAAATTGATACAGATCAGTTTTTGCGACGGATTAGCACCATATTGTCGCGATGAATTAATTCTGGTGCATCGGCATAACCAAGCAGCGCGGTAATACGCTCTGATGGCTGACCGGCAATGCGCCGACACTCATCCGCCGAATAGTTAACCATACCAACAGCGACTTGCTCACCGCTGACATCAACACAGGCCACCACTTCACCACGCTGAAAGTCACCTTCAACCAGCTTTACGCCCACAGGCAGCAGGCTTCGACCACCGGCCAACAATGCTTGTACCGCACCATCATCCAGGCATAAGCGCCCAGCATGCTGTAAATGCCCCGCCAACCACTGCTTACGAGCAGTCAGACGATCCTGCTCTGGCAGCAACAACGTGCCCAGCACCTCACCCTGCGCTAAACGCAGCAGAATATCTTCACCTTTACCGCTGGCAATAATGGTGGCGCAGCCAGACTTAGCGGCTAAACGTGCTGCCCTGACCTTGGTGATCATGCCGCCCCGCCCTAACACACCACCGCCACCAGCCATCGCTAACAAGCGCTCATCCATAGCCTGCACTTCAGGCAGCAACACCGCAGATGGGTCATGACGTGGATCACGATCAAACATACCGTCTTGGTCGGTCAAAATAACTAGGGTTTCTGCTTCGACAAGACTGGCCACCAGTGCCGCTAACGTGTCGTTATCACCAAATCGGATTTCATCAGTAGCCACGGTGTCATTTTCATTAATAACCGCTACCACCTGCCAATCCAGCAAGGCTCTTAAGGTGCTACGGGCATTTAAATAACGTTGCCGATCGGCTAAATCATCATGCGTGAGCAAGACCTGAGCGGTACGCACACCGTGATCATTAAAATGACTGGCATAAGCCTGCACCAGACCCATCTGGCCAATGGCAGCACAGGCCTGCAAGGCGGGAATAGTCGCGGGACGTTTAAGCAGCCCCATCCGCACCATACCCTCGGCAACAGCACCTGATGACACCAACACCAGCTCAATTCCACGCTGACGCAAGGCGACCATCTGTGCCACCCACTGCGCCATCGCCTGCTGATCTAAGCCTTGACCATTATCGGTCAATAACGCCGAGCCGATTTTCACCACCCAACGCTTGGACTTTTGTACCCGCTCACGCTGATTAGCTACCGCCGACATCCACTATCTCCTAGCGTCGGTAAATGATCTCTGGCGCATCTTCGCCGTCTTCATCAAAATCATCATCGTCGTCATCATCATTTAAGTCGTCGATATCAATGCCTAAACGACGGGCACGACGCTCCGCTGCACGACGCACTTCCAGCTCACGAATCTTATCGCGGCCTTCTTGCACCAGTTGCTCGCGCTTGGCCTGTTCAGCTTCTGCAATCGACGGATCTGCCGCTTCAGCTTCAAGCTGCTCTTCGATCGCGTCCATCAGGCGATAACATACTGCCATGGCACCTTCTTTGGTTAAGCCCGAGGTGCGAAATACTGGACCAGTCCAAGCAAGACGCTCAACGATGTCATTACAACGCTGGTCGATATCTTCACCCGCTGGCAACAGGTCAATTTTATTTAAGATTAACCAGCGCGGCAGAGAGGCCAATGTTGGTGAAAATCGTTCCAGCTCACGACTAATGACCTGAACAGACTCCACCGGATCAGTTTCGTCATACGGCGCAACATCAACTAAGTGCAGCAAGAAGCGCGTGCGCGCCAAATGCTTTAGAAACCGCACACCTAAGCCGGCGCCATCCGACGCACCTTCGATGAGGCCAGGAATATCTGCCATCACAAACGAACGGTGACGATCAACGTCAACAACACCTAAGTTAGGAATCAACGTAGTAAACGGATAATCTGCCACTTTAGGCTTTGCCGCTGACACTGCACGAATAAAGGTCGACTTACCTGCGTTTGGCAGGCCCAATAAACCGACATCTGCCAATACTTTCAGCTCTAAACGCAGCTCACGCAACTCACCTGGCGTACCGTCAGTGGTTTTGCGCGGTGATCGATTGGTTGAGCTTTTAAAGTTGATGTTGCCAAGACCGCCGCGACCACCCTTGGCCAGCAAAACACGCTGACCAATTTCGGTTAAATCACCCAGCATTTCGCCGGTGGCTTCATCCAGCAAGGTCGTGCCAACTGGCACTTTCAGCACCACATCAGAACCACTGGCACCAGTACAATTGGCACCACGACCACTCTTGCCGCGCTCAGCACGGAACTGTCGGGTATAGCGATAGTCAACGAGGGTATTGATGCCATCATCTGCTTCTGCCCATACCGAACCGCCATGACCACCGTCACCACCGTCTGGACCACCAAACGGAATGAACTTTTCACGGCGAAAGCTCATGCAACCATTGCCGCCATCACCAGCGGCAATTTTAATGACTGCCTCATCGACAAAACGCATTTCATTTCTCCCAACAAAAAAGCCCCGCTAAGCGGGGCTTTTTAGAGACCAACGCAATTAAGCGTTAGCTTCCACCACCACGTATTTGCGGTTGAATGGACCTTTAGTAACAAACTTTACAACACCGTGCGCTTTCGCGAACAAGGTGTGGTCACGGCCCATGCCTACATTCTCACCAGCCCAGAACTGAGTTCCGCGCTGACGAATGATAATGCCACCAGGTTGAATCTGCTGACCACCATAAATTTTTACGCCAAGTCGTTTGGCTTCTGAGTCGCGGCCGTTACGGGTGGAGCCGCCAGCTTTTTTGTGTGCCATGTCTAAATACTCTCTCTAATCGCTTAGGCGCTGATGCCGGTAATTTTGAGTTCAGTGTAGTACTGACGGTGACCTGCTTGACGACGGTAGTGCTTACGACGACGGAACTTCACAATACGAATTTTGTCGTGACGGCCATGAGTCAACACTTCAGCAGTCACTGTAGCACCTGCTACAACTGGCGTACCGATTTGAATGTTGTCGCCATTAACAACCATCAACACGTCATCAAATGTAATGCTTTGACCTGGTTCAATGGCCAACAGCTCTACCTTTAAGCGCTCACCTTCAACTACACGGTGCTGCTTACCACCGCTCTTAATTACTGCGTACATAACTGCTCCATCGGCATCAATCGGATTAGGTCAAGACCAAACGGCAACTGCCGTTGTCTGTGGCATCACGCTCACAGGGCCTTCGTTTTCAATACCTAGAACCGAGAACTATCGCAAGGCGCGCAATTCTAGTGAAGAACTGTGCTGCTTGCAAGCCTCTGTTGCATCGAGTTTACACCGTAAACGCTAGTGCAAGGCGCGCGAGGCTGATAGCATTCGCGCATCTTTAATAAACTGCAGCTTAACCCACATGGAATTCTCGCAAATTCTCGATCTTGTCCGCGACGACTTCATCGCCGTCGACGCCTGCATTCATGACAACTTACAGTCACGGGTGCCATTAGTGAGCGAAGTGGGCCAGTATATTGTACAAAGTGGCGGCAAACGTTTGCGCCCATTAGTGTCGCTGCTTGCAGCCAAAGCCTGCGGCTACGATGGCCGCCAGCATATTGATGTAGCAGCCATTATTGAAATGCTACATACCGCCACTCTACTGCATGACGACGTTGTTGATGAGTCAAATTTGCGTCGTGGTCGCGCCACCGTCAACTCACAATGGGGCAATGCTACTGCCGTTTTAGTTGGTGATTATTTAGTGTCGCGCTCATTTCAAATGATTGCCGGCCTAAAGCACCAAGTTATTTTGGGCATTATGGCTGATGGCACCTGCGTAATTGCTGAAGGCGAAGTACTGCAGCTGATTAACCAACATGATCCCGCAACCACTGAAGACAGCTATATGGCTGTTATTCATGGCAAAACTGCCAAAATGTTTGAAGCAGCGGCCGAATGTGCTGCCGCACTCACTGGCTCACAACATAGAGTTGCCATGGCAACCTATGCTCGTCACCTGGGTGCTGCATTTCAAATTATTGATGACGTGTTGGACTACACCAGCTCGGCAGAGACCATGGGCAAAAATGTGGGTGATGACTTGGCTGAAGGCAAACCAACCTTGCCGCTGATTCAAGCCATGAAAGTCGCCAGCGCTGCAGACGCGAATATTATTCGTCATGCCATTCGCGGTGGTGGTCTTGAGCAGTTGAATGAAATTATTGCTATCGTGCAAAGTTCAGGGGCACTGGATTACACCTATGCTCGCGCTGAAGTCGAGTCTCAGTTAGCTATTGATGCCTTGGCCACTATTCCCGATTCAGTCTATCGCCAAGCACTGGAAAACCTTGCCAGACTTGCTTTACAGCGTGATCACTAAGATCACATTATTTTGCTCAGGAGGATGCTGGCTGCATGATTATCGACATTCTCTACAAAATTGCTGCTAACCCCAATAGCACTGAATTTAGACCGCTAGGCCAGCTACTAAAGCGCCTGCGCCCTCGCAAACCACAAGATGCCGAGCAGGCGGCAGTGCATTTACACACCCTTATTCGCTTGCTGGATGAACACCCTGAGCTACTTATCACTCTGCAGCAGTACGTTCGTGGTCTATTAAAAAATCGACGACACATTCACTTGTATGTTGATACCGGTATTTTAGGCAGTGAAACTGTTGGCCAAGGCATTATGCGCCGCATTGGTGAGCGCCTATTACCCCCTATTCGCGACGATAATTTTCTTGATGATGCCTTCGCCAGACTGATCCGCAACGGTCGTGATAGCGAATGGATCACCATGATTGATAATGCCACT
>CAMTYC010000023.1:0-6641 GCA_947085865.1 uncultured Moraxellaceae bacterium | reverse complement strand
GGAGATGCCACAGCAGTCCATTCGGTGCTGCCTGCTTCACGACGAAAAATACGACCTCGTTCACCCACTGCAAACTCATGTGAGTTAGTACTAGTGGCACCCATGATCATCGTAGAGTCTATGCGAACGGTGGTCTCTGGTAGCGGTGGGCCTGAGCGATGCGAAAACGCATAACTCAGACAAACCGCCACAAACGCTAGAAACAGGTAGGGAATCCCTCTGGACAGCATGTGGCTGCTCCTTATTTTTTATAATGTCTAATATTAACGTGTACCGGCACCGCGCAAGCCAGATGGCGAGAAGTCGGCAGCACTGCGTGTAATGCGACGATACACCCACGGCTCTTCATTCGAAATACCCATAGCTAAGTAACGGCCAGACTGTAAATCGTGGTGAACTTCAATACCGGGAGATACTGCCAATTGGTCGTACATTGGCACAGAATGAGACTCAGATACACGCCACAATTGACCACGTGCATCATATTTGTCAGTCATCACAATCGCCCAAGAATCCTCATCCACATAAAACACACGCTTGGTATAGATATGACTTGTGCCAGACTTCAGCGTTGCCTCAACAACCCATACACGGTGCAGCTCGTATCGAGCCAAATCCGGGTTAACGTGGCCAGGACGAATGATGTCTGAAATTTTGAATTTGTTGCTGTTAATTTTGTATGAGTTGTAAGGCACATACATTTCTTTCTTACCAACTAACTTCCACTCATAACGATCAGTAGCACCGTTGAACATACCGAAGTCATCGTTTGTACGCAGACCGTCTGACGCAGTTCCTGGGTTGTCATAAGAAATGTTAGGCGCTAAACGCACACGACGCTGACCTGGGTTGTAGGTCCAAGCTTGGCGAGGATTAGCATTTTGATCCAAATATTCGTGTACCAAGATGATCTGACCCGCCAAACGAGCTGGTGCAGTAATCGATTGCAAGAAGTGTGTCAGCTTATTGGGATCGCGCTGCGCCGGTGTTTTTTGCAGGTTGTTGTAATGGAAGTCGTACTCATACTCAAAGCGAACTGGTGTGTATTGACCACTACGAGTTACAGCAACTTGAGCATTGTTCGTCGCAAACGTATCGCCACGATAAGAAGTAATATGGTTCCAAATAACTTCTACGCCAGCTTTTGGCTTAGGAAACGGAACGCCAACTGAAGTGCCAGTAAAACCATTACCACCGCCAGCCAGTTTGACTCGGCCAATATTCGCTTGTGACGCATCATAAATTGCTTTTGGATAGGCTACTGTACGATGAGTTGGATATACCGCAATTTTCCAAGTCGGATACGTTTTGAGCAGTGCTTTCTGACCTTCACTTAATTTATCCGCGTGTTGCGCCATATTAGCTGCTGTAATTTCAAACTTTGGCTTCTCGCTAGCGAATGGATCCACGTAGTGAAAACCCGTTTTAAATCCCGCAGGTGCTGTAGTAAGACCACCAGTCCAGGCGGGAATTGTACCGTCCGCATTGCCAGCCTTTTCAGCACCAACATGAGTCAGCTCGTTAGCATGCGCAATCGACGCTGATAACAAGGCTGCTGCAAATAAGAGTTTTTTCATTAGCTTTTATGCTCCGTAAGTAAATTAAAACGCATAACTAATACTGGCCGCCACAAAGTCACGGTCAATATTTGGGTTGGCGATGCTTTTGAAAGTTTTGGGCTGCCCTTCAGGTAGTGCTGTTGGTAAATCTGGCGCACCAGGAATAGGAAGACCAACAACACCTTGTCGGCACAATAAATCTCCAGAAACAATTCCAGGAACAGGTTGCAAACCAGTGGTACAGTCTTCTCCCGAAATTTCACGACCACCAAAGAAAGTTGTGTAGGCAATATCAGCAGACCACACTTGGTTATAAGTCGCGTTTACACCAACTGAAATAGCCTTTACATCTTCAGTCAAGAATTGGCTGGTACCCTTCACATCGTGTGAAAACACAAAACGTGGAAATAAATTTACACCGGCAAAAACATCGTTGTACTCCAAACGCCCAACCGCACGGTAGCCCCAAGAGTTTCGAGAGGTATAACCAACACCACGTGGCTGTGCCGAACCATTTGCTACCAATGGTGTTGGGTATGTGAAGGAAGATCCCAACAGTCCACCGTTTGGATTTGGGCTTTCACCAGGCAGATACACGCCTGGACCGTTAAATAAAATACCTTTCGGAAGCTCTAAGTGCACAAACGCTGCTTCAAACAAACCAATTAATTGACTTGCACCGAATACATTTGGAATTGCCTTCAGGCCTGTGAACTGAAATTGATGCATCGGCACTCGTT
Organism: uncultured Moraxellaceae bacterium; assembly: GCA_947085865.1. GTDB lineage: Bacteria > Pseudomonadota > Gammaproteobacteria > Pseudomonadales > Moraxellaceae > Perlucidibaca. The sequence goes on along the minus strand of CAMTYC010000023.1, from coordinate 4,342 downwards.
CAAAGCCCCGAAGATAATCACCAGGACCAGGATTACTCGAACCACCCTCAACATCACTACCGAACCCTGCTTGGTTTGGCGCGCCTAAAATTGCAAGATTCAACTCTACTGATGCTTTTTGAACAGGCATATTGGGGCGATAAGAGTACTCACCTTGAAGAGCTATACCCATTGGGCCCGGGGTATTAAAGCTCAAACCGTACAACTGAATATCTTCTGGGTACTCGGCAAACACCTCAGCACCTTCTGTACTTGTTAAGCCTCTTGGTAAGCCGCCAACTGAATTACCAGTTGCCTTTCTACCGCTAGCGAATGGTGTACGGCTATGATAATTCAACGCATACAGGCCAATCTCAGTATTATTGAGGAATGGCATTAACCAACGCATTGCTAAACCAAACTGTCCATCATCTCTAGCAAATTCATCATCACCACGCTTGATAACTGAGTTTGCAGGTGGTTCACATGGGTCAACACAGTTACGTGTATTGCGATCAGCAGTTCCACGATCCGGAGTACGGCCAAACCCTGTAAATGCTTCACGACCACCTGGTCCCAACACATCCGTCGTACTGAAAAAGGAGCCACTTGGGTCAATTAAGAATGGTCTAAACTTGAACTGATAAAAGGCCTCTAATGAAATATCATCAGTAATCTGCTGCGATGCAAATAGCATAGGCACAGGGATAAATGCCTCTTTCAGCTCTGAGCCCGGCGTACGTAGGCGAACAACATCAATTGGATTTATGATGTTAATACCACCGATAATGAAGGTACTTTCACCCCAGCTAACCACCTGATTACCCAAGCGAACATTTAAACGACGACCACCAACATCGAACTCCTGACGAACATAGGCATCAAAAAGCTCCATATCAAAATCTAAGCGCTTATGCGCAATTTCACTCAGCTCATCTTTATTTCTAGCTGCTAAATCAGACACGTAACCGAAACGTGTAAAGAAGCCAGTTTTGCCATAAGAAATATCGAGATCATGTAGTCCCTTTAGCGCTAAAGAAACCACTTCACCACGTTCATAGTTTAAGTTGCCATCATCTTCGTTAGGGCTGCGTGAAGTACCACCATTAACAATTGCGACATTGCGCTTGTCGGGATGCTGGGTACGCACAATTGCGCCCACACTAAAAATGGTATCAAACGTAAACCGGAGGTCACCGTCAGCAGAGGTAAATGTCATCGCATTGACTGGCGCACTAAACAAAAAGGCGGCAGCCGAAATTGCAAGAGCTAACGGCTTGAATCGGGAAGTAGATTGAGCTGCATTCGACTGAAGCATCACAAATTCCTCATTATTATTGTTCTTTGTATTGTTTGTGTAAGTGTACGCAGCCTTAACGCGATCAACAATACATTTGTTCGATCAGAGTGCGAGCCAACGCCATAAAAATCAAGAGCAACTTTGTTATTGATTGTTTACGCACACAAATTAATAGACAAAATGTCTTGTACAAACCACACTTCGCCACGTTCGAGTGTCCAGCTCACGCTGGTCTACCTTTGGTAGACGGGAAGTCGGTGTAAGTCCGACGCTGCCCCCGCAACGGTAAAATTGGTAAAGGTCTTCACAGCCACTGTCCTAAAATTGGATGGGAAGGCGAAGACTTGTGGCATCAACGCCTGCCAATTAGCCCGGAGACCGGCTCGATCGTTAACGGCCAGCGCGGTGGGCGCTCTATCCGAAGCATGTCTGCGTCTAAATGACACCGGCAGCCTTCGTGCTGGCATTTCCCAATTCGCTGTCTGCGGGGATGCGACAGCATGGAGACAACCCATGAAACGCTTTGCTTTTGTTCTAACCCCTTTGGCACTGGGCACCAGCGCCCATCTGCTGGCCGACACCCCAGCTGCGGCACTCGATGACGTTTTGGTCACCGCCAGCCGCTCCTTGGCACCGCTCAACCTAGCGCTGGATGCCGCGACCATCATTACCCGGGCAGATATCGAGCGCCAGCAGGCCACCACGGTCGCCGATCTGCTATCACAAATCACTGGTATGTCATTGCCCACCAACGGTGGTCCGCTAACCACCACTGGCGTTTTTCTGCGCGGCTTCAAATCCAATCAGGTACTGGTCTTGATCGATGGCGTGCGCGCCAATGACGCCAGTTCGGGTCAGTTCGACTTTTCCAGTCTGCGTGCCGATGACATCGAGCGAATAGAAGTCCTGCGCGGCGGCTACAGCAGCCAGTACGGGTCGGACGCCATGGGCGGCGTGATTCAGATATTCACGCGCAAGACGGCAGGCAACCGGTTGTCGGTACGAGCAGGCAGCTTCGGTACGCTGGAAAGCAGCCTGGCCTTGCAGCAGGCAACAGACCGCGGCCGCTTCGGGCTGTCGCTCAGTCAGCTCGATATTCGCGGCTTCGATGCCGGCAACCAGAACTTTGCAGCCGCCAATTTTCAGGCCAATGATCCCGACAAGGACGGCGGACGCCAGCGGACGCTGCGTCTGCATGGCCAGCAGGCCGCTGGCAGCAAGGGCCAGGTCAGCGCCAGCGTGATGCTCAAGGAGCAGCGCACCGAGTTCGACAATGGCGTCAGTGATGGCAACAACACCATTGCAACACTGGCCTACGACGTCGCGGTCAGTGACCGCTACCAGCAGCGGCTGGAATGGGGACATAACCGCACCTTGCTGTCGACCCCAGCCTTCAACAGCCAGTTCGACACCATCCGCAACACCTATACCTGGCTGCACACCCTGGACATGGCTGCCATCGGAACGTTCACCGCTGGCGTCAGCCATGTTGATGAAAGGCTACAAGCCCGCTTCACTGACTTCACCACCTTCAACACAGCCATGCTCAAGCGCTCCCTGCAAGACCAGGCCATTTTTATCGTCACGGAAAACAAGGTAGGCGCCCTGTCATACCGACTCAGCGGCCGGCATGAGAAACATGAGCAATGGGGCACTCAGAGCACCGGTTCGGCTCGGCTCGGTTATGCACTCAGCGATCAGGTCGACCTCTTTGCGGGTTATGGCACCAACTTCCGCGCCCCAACGGCCAATGAGCTGTTCGGCAACTTCGGTTTTCCCAATCCTGATCTGAAACCGGAAAAAAGTCGTCAGCAGGATGTCGGCATCACCTGGCGATACCTGCCGCGGCACCGCGCCACTGCGACCCTGTACCGCAATGACGTCACCAACTTGATCAACGGCTTCCCGCCCGTCAATGTGGCTTCAGCCAAGCTGGAAGGTGCCGAGCTAGAACTCGCTGGCAATACCGAGCGGTGGGGATACACTCTAGGCCTGCTCAAAGCGCGCAGTGTTGACGCCAGTGGCAATGACCTCGATCGCCGCCCACGCACGCAGCTCAATGCCGACGTTTACTTGCAGCTCAATGCCAAGGTTCGTTTCGGCCTCCAGCAGCTGGCCCGCAACAGCACTCCGGACTTTGGCGGTCGCAATGCCGGCTTTTCGGTGTTTAATGCCTATGCCACCTGGCAGGCACGACCCGATTTCGATTTCGGTCTACGCTTGGACAACCTGACCGATCGTGACTACGAACTTGCCAAGGGCTTCAGCACACCAGGACGCAGTGTTTATGTTACTGCTAACTACCATTTCTAAACAGGAGCACCCCATGGGTAACCGCTTAAGCAAAATCTACACACGCACGGGTGACGATGGCAGCACAGGATTAGGTGATGGCAGCCGTGTGCGTAAAGATGCTGCGCGGGTGGAAGCCTATGGCACGGTAGATGAAACCAATGCCTTTGTTGGTGTGCTACGTGCCACCTTAGCGCAAGACCATCCAGCACAAGACATGCTCACCCACATTCAACATGACCTGTTTGATGTGGGTGGCGAGTTATGCATTCCCGGTTATGAGCTTGTCACTAAGGCCTATATTGAGCGACTTGAAACAGCGATTGATGCCATCAACGAAAACCTACCAGCACTAAAAGACTTCATTTTGCCTGGTGGATCTATGGCAGCAGCGCAGGCCCATGTGGCACGGACCGTATGCCGTCGAGCCGAGCGGCGTACGCTATCACTGAGTGAGCAAGAGACGATTAACCCACTGGCTATGCAGTATTTGAATCGCTTATCCGACTACTTATTTGTGCTGGCGCGCCAACTGGCACGAGAAGATGGAGGGAAAGAGGTGCTGTGGCGTCAGCGCGAGCATCGGCCACAGTAATCTTTTACACCAACAACTGTCTGACATCTGCTAAAAGCTGAGACAAGCGTGTTGTAAAGCGCGCTGCTGATGCGCCATCAATCACACGATGATCGTATGACAACGACAGTGGCAACATCAGCTTAGGCACAAACGCTTTGCCATCCCATACAGGCTTTTGCTGAGCTCGCGACAAG
>CAMTYC010000022.1:0-11427 GCA_947085865.1 uncultured Moraxellaceae bacterium | reverse complement strand
GCGGCGCTATTTTAATGGACCATGTGTTGTCGTCACTGGCGGCGGGTAAGCGGCCTTTGTTTTCGCGAGTGCAGCTGCTGGCACCCTTGGTGCGCATTGCGCAATGGCGCAAGGTGCGTTTGGGGCAGTGGCTGTTTGGGCGTTGGCGCCTTTCGTTGCCACGCCACTTGCGCCGCAGCAGTAATGATCACGATTTTGTTGATTTCTTATGGCACAACGACCCGCTGCAATTTCGCACGATTCCATTAACTTGGCTGAATAGTATGGTGCGTTGGGAGCGTCATATTCATGCTTTGCCGCATTGTCGTTTCCCGATATCGCTAGTGCAAGGCGAGCGCGACGAAACTGTGGATTGGCGTTATAACATCGGCTTTGTTAGACAGCGATTTTTTGTAGAAGGGCAGTTGCAAATTCCGGAGGCTTCGCATCATTTAATTAATGAGCGTGCCGACTTACGACAGCAGCTGATGCAGGCAATGAATCAATATTTGCTGAAGTAATGCTTAATGGTGAGTCACACTTGTGGCAAATCAGTTGGAGTGGCAGTATCCGTTGTCACTTAATCGAATAGCTATAATGATAAATGGGAGTTTTTATGGCCGCGCAACGTATCGAAATTATTCAAGAGTTTCCATTCTCAGTCGAAAAGCTTTTTGCTTTCCTCAGCGACCATGAAAACTTGGGCGTCATCTTCCCGCTAAAAATCACTCGCATTCGTGATGGCCAAGGCTCAGTGAATGGTGTCGGCTCAACACGTCGTATGGCGGCGCCCGGCGGCCTAGTGTCGTTAGAAGAAACCAACACCAAAGTAGAAGAAAACCAGTTGATTGAGTACACCATCAGCAAGGGTGGTTGGCCGGTTAAGAATCATTTGGGTGTGATGCGTTTTTATCCGTTTCAAAATGGTTCGCGCCTGCATTACACCATTGATTTGGATTCAGCGATTCCCGGCACAGCTTGGTTGATTGCTAAGGGTTTAGAAACGCCTATTCGCTTAGGGTTAAAAAAATTGGCCAAGCGCGGGCTGTAAACTAAGCCCGATTTTTGTTGATTGAGCTTGATGATGAATATAATGTTCGCCGTAATTTTTGGAGGCTAAATCGTGGGCAATAGCTCAGACAGTTGTAGTAGATCGATTAAATTAATCGGAAATTGCTCAGCGAGTTAATGCAGCTCACCCTGCCGTTACTCGCTTAGCGAGTAACGGTGTCTTGTATGGCCTAGCGCCAAACCTGCCCGTTTAAAAAAGTGAACTAATCATAAGTTAGCTAACAGGCGACTGTGCGCTCGGATTAGTTTTGTCAATAAAAAGTCATCAATAGGAGCCAATATCATGGACCCAGACCCTAGTCGATTGTGTGCATTAAACACGTCACAGTTAAATTTTTTACATCTGGTTTGGTGGCTCTGAGTAACGGCTTGGTCTAGTTGACAAAGCGTGCTTTTGGCCAATCGGCCAAAGGAGTGCGCTCATGTTTCGTATTTTTTCTTCTTATTCTCAAGCTGCATTGATGGCAGTTTGTGTCCTAGTAGTCAGCCCTTTAAATGCTGGTCGTCCACTCATTACTGATGATGCAGCCGTAGTTGATGCCGGTGCTTGCCAAATTGAAAGTTGGTTTGAGCAAGGTGCCAATGTCTCATCACGCTGGATTAATCCTAGCTGCAACCCGTTTGGAGGCACTGAAATTGCGTTTGCGATGGCAACGACGCGTGAAACAGGTGAGCCCTCATCGCGTATTCAACTTTTGCAAGCCAAGCAATTGTTTCGGGCTGTTGATGATCACCAAGTCGGGTATGCCTTAGCCGTTGGGGCTGAGCGGCATCTGCGCGACCGGCAATATTTCGTTAATACGATTTCTACTATCCCGCTCAATAGCGAGGCAAATCTGCTGCATGTCAATTTGGGTGTGGTTGCAAATAGAACCCAAGCACAAGATCGCACTCGGATGAGCTGGGGTGGTGCTTATGATCGCCGCGTTGGTGAAAACACACGTGCGGCGGTGGAAAGTTTTGGTCAGTTAGGTGAGCGTCCAAATTGGCAAGCAGGGATGTTGCATGAGGTTATCCCTGGCACCTTACAAATTGATGCAAGTGTAGGCAGTGAGTTTGGTCATTGGCGGGGCACACGCCTGGTAACGATGGGTCTAGTTTGGTTTAGCCCTGTTTTTCTGCCTTAACACTTCGGTTGAATTTGGATCTGGAGAGTCAACATGAATCGTCAAGTATTAGCGCTCATCGTACGTGAGCTGGCTATCACAGGTGATGCACAAGCCTTTGCTGAGACGCTGCGTAATACCCATCCATCTGACTTTGTTGAAGCATTAGAAGTCTTAAGTGTCGAAGCGACGCTTGACTTGATCATGACGTTAGATGCTTATGCGCGGGCAGGGCTTTTTGTCCACTTTCCCGAAACGCTGCAAGATGCGCTGTTACTCATTATGCCGCGTGCTGCCGTGGTGCAGTTATTTGAGGAAATGCCATCAGATGATCGGGCTGACTTATTTAATCGCTTAAGTGATGAGGCAAAAGAGTCGCTATTGCCTGCGTTAACCAAAGTAGAGCGCGACGATATCTTACGCTTGGCCTCATATCCTGAAGGTATTGTCGGTTCGGTGACGACCTCAGACTATGTGGCGGTGTCGCCTGAAATGACTGTTGCGGCAGCGTTGGCTCATATCCGAGTCAGCGCACCAGATAAAGAAACGATTTACATCATTTATGTGCTGGATAATCAATTACGCCTTTGTGGCTCGGTGTCATTAAGAGACTTAGTGCTGGCTAAAGATGACACCTTAATTCAAGACATCATGCATGCTGACCCAGTGTATGCACGTGCCCATTGGCCGAGTGAAGAGGCGACTGCGCTAATTCGTCGATATGACTTGTTGGCACTGCCTGTGCTCAGCGGTGAACGCATGATCGGTATTGTTACCGTCGATGATGCGATGGACATTGATAAAGAGCAAGACGCCACTCAGTTGGCTAAGTTTGGTGGTACGACTTCATTGGGTGGTCCTGATTTAGATGTGATTAGCTCACCATTTAGTAAAATGTTTGGGGTGCGCGTCTTTTGGTTGTCGGTATTAACGTTCTTTGGGGTTTTGACCAGTACTTACGTTGCAGCCCAAGAGGAAATTTTGACCGAGGTCATTGTGCTAGCAGCATTTATTGCCCCCATTGTGGATATGGGTGGAAACACCGGAAGCCAGTCGGCCACCTTGGTTATTCGTGCAATGGCATTGGGTGATTTGACCCTAAAGTGGCGAGATGTATGGTTCATGATTAAACGTGAATTACCGGTTGCCGCGGCGTTGGGCTTGGCAATCGCGCTACTTGAAGTGGTGCTGTCTTACTTCGCTAAAGGTGTGGGTTTTGATGTGTTGATGGTGGTGGGCTTGAGTATGCTGATCTGTACTGTACTAGGTGGCGTTGTCGGTGCCATGCTGCCGTTTGCTGCTCGTCGACTGGGTACAGACCCTGCCACGCTGTCAGCACCATTAATTACTTCATTTATGGATCTTATTGGCGTTTTTATCTACTTCGCTATCGCTTACGCCTTTTTGGGTCACCTGCTGGCCTAATGACGGGCTCAGGTCGGTTGGAAGTTTTAGGCGGCATTAATCCCGACAAGAACCTCTAACCGACCCGGGCGCACACGCAGGTCACGAATCTCAAATTGCTGCACCAGCTGAGTGAGCAACTCTTTGCTGTCTTTCAGTGTGGTCAAGCCTGGTAGCACGCTTAAATCGGTTAGTCCCACTAGCTTCTCAACCATCCACGAGCGATTGTTTAAGAAGTCCAGCATGGCGGTTTCGCCTAAGTCGATACGCCATAAACGTGGGCCTTCATTGATGACGCCGGGAATATTGGCCAGCATTTGATGCACTGGCGCTTTGGTCGGCAAACGGTTAGCCACATAGAATGCGCCACGACCAATTTGTTTGGCGGCCCAATTTGCAATTAAATTGGTTTGTCTAAATTGAGCATCCAGCTCTTCGTTCACTTGGCGTACGCGTAAGTAATTGCTGTCGCGCGAAACCTTGCACTCGAGCACGTCAAAGTCTAGTTCGACGGTATAAATCAGACGGTTATGATGACCATCAACGGCCACGGTAATGCGGTCATCTCCGCAATACACCGTTAGGTGATCAATATTGGGATTGCTGGCAAATTTTTGACGAAGCTGGCGGTTGAGCTGGCTCTCAGAGAAGGTCAGTGTTAATGAGGACTTACGCAAATAGGCTTGCGCCATTTGCAGCGCCACCTCTTTTGCCACTTGGCCTGCTGCTTTTGCGGTGTCGCCAGCAAATTGCGCGGCGACCTTGGCGCCATCTTCGGCTAGCTGCGCCACCACTTGCGCGCCTTCAGAAGCAATTTGCAGTGCTGAGCGTGCTGCTTCATTTGCGATTTCAGCCACACCTTTGGCGGTTTCGTTGGCCATTTCGCTAACTTCTTTGGCGGTTTCGGCCGCCATCACCGCCATGCTTTTTGCTGTGGTACGGGCCTGACCTACTGCCTCGATAGCATTTTTAGCTACGCGCTTAAGCGGCTCACGAAGTGAGGGCTTAGTAGTTGCCAACGGTGGCTTTTCAGATGGCGTGTCATCAGACATGTCGAGTGCTCACCCTTAATTTCGGAAAATGACAGACTCAGCCAATGGTGCTCGCACAGTACGTGCGGCGTTAGCAGCAATACTAGTGTCCTCGTAACCAAACGAGATGCCAAATAAAATCGCGATATTATCGTCAACACCAAATACTTCACGCACATCGTTTGGGTAATACCCCATGGAGCCTTGAGCACAGCTAGCAATACCATGAGCGGTCATGGCTAGCATCAGTGTCTGTGCGTACATGCCAACATCAAGCGCCATTAAAGTATCGAAAGATTTATCCATGCCTAGAAAACAAACATGTGGCGCATCGAATAGTTCAAAGTTGCGCAAAGTGGCACGCATACGTCCCATTTTGTCATCACGGGCAATACCCATGGCGCCATAAAGCGCTTGCGCACATTCCACTTGGCGGCTGCGATGCACGCCGCTCAGGCTGGGCATAAAACCAATGTCAGGTGTCATGGCTTTGCCGCTGGCTACGCCTTCTGTAAAGCGCTGCTTCAAAATATCACGTGTTTCGCCAGAGGCAACATACACTTGCCATGGCTGCACATTGCAGTTGGAGGGCGCCCACTGCGCTAACTCAAAAACCTGCTCTAGCACGTCGGGAGCAACGGGGTCTGGCTTAAAACCACGAACAGAGCGGCGCTGACGAATGGCATCGGGTAATGAGAGAGTTTGAGCAACTGACATAAACGGCATCCACGCTTAATAATATAGTGCCGATACTTTAGCTGAAAACATTAAGACTGGTTAGTCATGGCCAGTGGTAGTTCAAACCAGAATGTGGCGCCACGTGGTTTTGCTGGCAAAAAGCCAATACGACCTTGCATTTGTTCGACCAGCGCTTTGCTAATGGCTAAACCTAATCCGGTACCGCCTGGATTGCGTGTATTTGATGAGTCCTCTTGTGCAAAGCGCGTAAAAAGGCGGGTCTGGAATTGTGGGCTAATGCCCGGCCCTTGATCGCTAATGGCGACGCGTGCAAAGCCTTCAATGCTTGAAATATGAATGGTGACCGTGGAGTGTGGACCTGAAAACTTAATGGCATTCGATAACAAATTGGTCAGTATTTGTTGAAAGCGCAACGCATCGGCAATGACCTGTAGATTATTTGAGCTTTTGATGGCGACGCTGACAGAGAATTTTTCAGCATAGGGCGAGAGTTCATCAACAGTTTGTGTGATGAGTAGATCGATAGGGTGTGACGCTAGCGCTAGTTGAATATGACCAGACAATAATTTGTCCATATCAAGCAAGTCGTTTATTAATGCTTTTAAGGTTTCACTATTCTGATAAGCCAAATTAATAAGCGCTTTCATGTCGGCTGGAACGGTGCCTAAGGCTTCATTATTTAGCAAACTAAGGGCGCCAATAATGGCTGTCAGTGGTGTCCGCAATTCGTGACTGGTAGTTGAAATAAAGTCATTCTGTAACTGCTGTAATTTTTTGCTCTCACGTAAATCACGAATATGAATTAGCCAGCCTTTATTACCCATTTCAATACTGGCAATGCTGAGTTCGCATTCAATAGGCTGTTGGTTAATAAAGTGAACCAATTCAGACTCGGTCGCAGGGACATGATAGGTCGATGAGGTGGTTAGCACCGCCATTGAGCTTTCACGATAACGGTTACTGATTAAGCTTGAGAACTTTTGACCCTGTAGTAAGTGAGCACTAATGCCTAGCAGTTCGGCACAGGCTGGATTCGCTGCCGTTACGGTGTGCGTTGGGCTGAGTAGAATCATCCCTTGTGATGAAGCAATAAAGGCAGCACTAAAAATACGTTGTGATTTCAGTAGGTCTTTTTGCATTTCCATGACTTGCTGATCGCGATACTGCAGCCGGAAAATAAATAAGCCAATCAGTACTGCTGAAAAGTAAGCCAAAAAGCGCTCAGTATTAAGGCGAGATGTGTTGCTATGCGTTAAACGACCCCAAACGTGACCGGTTAAGTTTTGGATGGGTAAATCAACAGAGCTAATGAAGCTTTTAGCGATACTCTCGTGGTTATTGTTGAAGCTGAACACAATGTCTAGGCCTCGTGCATGGGCTTTAGCCGTGGCTTCATCAATAAGCTTGTCAATATTAATAATGCTGCTGATCAGCCCCCAATATTCTTGATTATTGTTGATATAAACCGGAATTCGGTAGGCAAGACCGCGACCACCTTGTGCTAGGTTGATGGGACCTTGCATAAATGGTTGGTTAGCTTTAACACTATGTTCAATTTGCGGCCATTGATCTGGCAATGAGGGAAGGTGTAATCCGACAGCTGCTTCGTTATTTTTCAGTGGAAATACCATGGAGATGGTGTTGTTTGGCGCAAGGCCAATATTCCTAATATAGCGGCCTTGATTAAACAGGCTTTCTAGCCATGGCCTCATCTCACTGTCTTCAATAACACCTTTGTTGGCCTGTATATAGGCTGAAATTCCAATGCCTAAGTACATATTGGCGTTTAGATGAGATAAAAACTCCGCACGGGTTTCTAGCAGAATATTTTGTACAAGGCTTGCTTCGGCTTGACGAGCCTGAGAGGCGCGGATGTCGATGACATAACTTGCCAGCGCGATCAGCATCAGCATGGCGAGAGAAGGTACTAGCCAAATTCGGACGTTGCGCTGACTCAGCATGCTGCTCTCTGCTTCAAGGAATTTATTTAATCTTACGCCAATGATTGATATTGTCTGTAGATGTTTTGTGGCTCTAACATAGCTTTTGACTATCAAAATTTAATTTACATTCAATTTAACCGACAGAAGTTTGCTCTCTAGAATCATTGCGTGATGTAGAAAAAACGTTGCTCCAATTCTTACAGAGGAAATCACCATGAAAAGAAAAAGTAAATCAATGCTGTCTGCGTTAGCCGTAGCCATTGCACTGACTACTCAGAGCCTAACGGCATATGCTCAAGGGCCAATTAAAACCAATCAATTTTGGTGGCCAGAGCAACTCAACTTAAGCCCGCTGCGTTCGCAAGGTGCAGCATCTAACCCGCTCGGTGAAGACTTTAACTACGCTGAGGCATTTGCCAAGCTGGACCTTGAAGCGGTTAAAAAAGATATCGAAACCCTAATGAAAACCTCTCAGGCTTGGTGGCCAGCGGACTATGGTCACTACGGTCCATTTTTTATTCGTATGGCTTGGCACAGCGCCGGTACTTACCGCGTATTTGATGGCCGTGGTGGCGCAGGTGGTGGCCAGCAACGTTTTGATCCGCTCAATAGTTGGCCAGATAACGCCAATCTTGATAAAGCACGGCGACTGTTGTGGCCCATTAAGCAAAAGTACGGCCAGAGTTTGTCATGGGCAGATTTGATGGTGCTCACGGGTAATGTTGCGCTGGAGTCTATGGGCTTTAAAACCTTCGGTTTTGCCGGTGGGCGTGAAGATGAGTGGGAACCAGATTTGGTCTATTGGGGTCCGGAAAAAGAGTTCTTAGCCGATGAGCGCTACAGTGGTGATCGCAAGCTGCAAAACCCATTAGCCGCTGTCCAAATGGGCTTAATTTACGTTAATCCAGAAGGTCCCAATGGCAACCATGATCCGTTAGCGGCAGCCAAAGATATTCGTGAAACCTTTGCTCGTATGGCCATGAATGATGAAGAAACAGTGGCGCTGATTGCTGGTGGTCACACGTTTGGTAAAGCACATGGTGCTCGTGATGTTAAGTGTGTTGGTGTTGAGCCTGCCGCCGCAGCCATTGAAGAGCAGGGCTTTGGTTGGAAAAACAAATGCGGTAAGGGTAATGCGGAAGATACCGTGACCAGTGGTCTGGAAGGTGCATGGTCAGTAAATCCCATTGCGTGGACTACGCAGTATCTCGATAACTTATTTGCCTTTGAGTGGGTGCAAGCCAAAAGCCCCGCTGGTGCGGTGCAATGGGTGCCGGAAAACAATCAGGCAGCTAATTTAGTGCCGGATGCACATATTCCAGGCAAGCGTCATGCGCCGATCATGTTCACTACCGACTTGTCGTTAAAAGTGGATCCGATTTATCGCGAAATTTCACTGCGCTTTAAGGAGAACCCGAAAGAGTTTGAGCGTGCGTTTGCCAAAGCATGGTTCAAGCTGACCCACCGTGATATGGGGCCACGAGTTCGCTACATTGGTGCTGATGCGCCAGACGAAACCTTAATCTGGCAGGATCCAATTCCAGCGCTGGACCACCCAGTTATCAATGAAGCGGATATCGCACTGCTGAAATCACGTATCTTGTCGTCGGGTTTAACGGTGCCAGAGCTGGTGCGAACTGCTTGGGCGTCAGCATCCACCTTCCGTGCTACCGATTTACGTGGTGGTGCTAATGGTGCGCGCCTTCGCCTGGCACCACAGCGAGCATGGGCGGTGAATAACTCGCGTGAGTTAAACAAAGTACTTGGTCGCTTAGAGCGCATTCAAACTGACTTTAATCGTGCACAAGCTGGCGGTAAAAAAGTCTCTTTAGCTGATTTGATTGTGCTGGGTGGTACAGCAGCCATTGAAAAAGCAGCAAAAGATGCGGGCCACAGTGTTGATGTACCGTTTACGCCAGGCCGTATGGATGCTTCACAGCAGCAAACCGATGTTGAGTCGTTTGCGGTGTTAGAGCCGAAAGCCGATGGTTTCCGTAATTTCTACTCCAATGAGAGTTACCTGCCACCCGCTGAAGCTTTGGTTGATCGCGCCAATTTGCTCAACCTTCGTGTGCCGGAAATGACGGTATTAGTTGGTGGTATGCGTGTGTTGAACGCAAATGCTGGCCAGGCCGCTCATGGTGTATTCACGACTAAACCCGGTACGCTCAGCAATGACTTCTTTGTTAACTTGCTGGATATGTCTACCCAGTGGTCAAAGTCGTCTAAAGCAGAAGGTATCTACGAAGGCCGTGATCGTGCCAACGGTAAAATGAAGTGGACAGCAACACCAGTTGATCTGATTTTTGGGTCTAACTCGGAGTTACGTGCCATTGCAGAGGTTTATGCCGGCGATGATGCCAAACATAAGTTCGTTACAGACTTTGTGGCGGCATGGACTAAGGTGATGAATGCCGACCGTTTTGATCTGAAATAAGTTGTTGAGTTTGCGTCGGTGTCAGCCTTTGCTGATGCCGACGCTCACATCTAAACGTCCAGGTTGTACCCGCAGTCCGCTCACTTCAAATTGGTTCACTAACTGCTGTAGCAACTCACGGCTTTCATGCAGCACATTTAATCCTGGTAATAAACTAAAGTCGGTCAGCTCCACGAGCTTGTCGAGCATCCATGAGCGATTTTCAATAAAGCCGAACAAACCGGCTTCATCTAAATCAATGCGCCAACGGCGATGTCCATCGGCATGAATGCCGGGAATATCTTTGATGATGTGTTGCGCTAAAGAGGGTAGCGGGAACTTATTGGCTAAACGAAATGCATGATGACTGGCTTTACGTGCCGCCCAGTTAAGCGCGAAGTTTGCTTGTCGTAGTTGTGCATCAAGGTTCTCATCGAGCTGTTGCAAATAAATGCTGCGCTCGTCTTTGCTGACCACACAGCGTGTCACTGCAAAGTGCAATTCAACGGTATAAATCACCCGCAGATAATGGCCATCAACTTTCACTTTGAGTTGATCATTGCCGCAGTCGAGGCTTAGGTGGTCAATGGCTGGGTGATTGCTAATGCGCTGGCGAATTTGGTGATTCAACACGGGTTCTGGTAGCGGCAGGGTGAGTGATCGTTTGCCTAAATAGGTTTGCGCTAGCTTTAACGCATTATCACTGGCTGTGCCGACCAGTCCGCGCGCGGCGTCTCTTGCCGTATCGCGGGCTAACTCGGCAATCTCAAAACCTTGGCCCAAGCTACGTTTCAGTAACCCCTTGTTGCGTGGTGAACGAGGCTTTTCCATGGCATCTTCCTGCTAAGCGTGGAGTCTCTGTTATACACAGGATTGCTGGCTCCCGTCAGCCGTTGCTGATGCAGGCCGTCTGACCAGCCGTCGCCATGCACTTAAAAAGCCAACAGCTTATCTAGGCAGACTATTAAAGTACTCATGGGTACCTTGATGAGCCATGGCATCTGTAATGCGGCTGATCGCCTGCGCATAGGCTGCGGTGCGTAGTGTGGTCTTATGTGTTTCGGCATAGTCCAAGCATAAACCCGCCTCACGAGCTAGGCGTGCGGCCAGCCGCTGATTGACCTCTTCTTCGGACCATGTGTCACCCATGCGGTTTTGTACCCACTCTAGGTGGCTAACGATGACGCCACCCGCATTGACCAGTACATCGGGCAGCACCTCAATGCCGCGATCGGCTAACAGCTGGTCAGCGGGGCTATTAATGGGGCCATTGGCAATTTCTAGAATCGTTGCGGCCTTTACCGAGGCGGCATTATCTTCGGTGATGGCGTTTTCTAAGGCGGCCAGCACCAGCACATCGACATCCAGCGCTAGCAGCTCTTCGTTAGTGAGTTGCTCCACTGCAGCCTCTTCGCAAACTGAGGCATCACAATAGACCAAGCCTTTAAGTTTCTTGGTTTTTTGTTTGTGCTGCCAGACCTGCTCCGGATCAAGCCCATCAGATGTATAGATGGCGCCTTGCGAGTCTGAGAGTGCGACGATACGGTATCCCTGTGTATGCGCTAGCCTAGCGAAGTGGTAACCAGCATTACCAAAACCTTGGATCGCCACCGTCAGGTTTTTGGGTGTTTTTCCTCGCCGCTTGGCCCATAAATCTAGCACTTGTAGTGCGCCGCGACCGGTGGCTGCCGTTCGACCTTTAGAGCCACCTAAGCCCAAAGGTTTACCAGTAATGGTCGCTGGAACTTGCTTGCGTTCAATTTGCGCAAACTCATCAG
>CAMTYC010000021.1:0-8586 GCA_947085865.1 uncultured Moraxellaceae bacterium | reverse complement strand
TCCCATTAAACTGCATTCAAAAGCGGTAAAAAATCAACAAACCGTAGGATTGTAGGACAATATGAACTCAAATAACACAGCAATTTTACACAATCGACCCTGCCTTAAGACTAGGCGCTTTCATAAGAAGGGTCATTCAATGTTTATCTCAATGTTATTTCCCATTATTGGTTGTGCAGTAACTGGCTGTGGCTTAAAAGGTGATTTAGAGCACCCACCGCATGTTAAGCCCATTCAAGAGGACATGGCATTCATGCTGCCAACTGTAACGCCGACTGAAACAAACACCAGCACCCAGACAACCCTCGCCTCACGCGAGAGCCAGCATCCATCAGCGGCGTATTAAGCGCAAACTGATACGTTTGCCTCTCGCCCCAAAGGCGTCTTCAGTGCATCATATGTGCTTTCGATTAGGACGGCCTTATGACCACACTGGATTCTCAAAACGGTCAGTTGCACCTAGAACAGGTGGCACTGACCGATTTGGCTCAACGCTTTGGCACACCACTTTATGTGTATTCACGCAGTGCCCTCGAAGCCAACTATTTAGCTTTTGACCAAGCCTTTGCAGAGGTTGATCACCAAGTCTGCTTTGCTGTTAAAGCCAACTCTAATTTAGCCGTTCTGAATGTATTGGCTCGCCTTGGCGCCGGCTTTGATATTGTTTCTGGTGGTGAGCTTGAACGCGTGTTAGCCGCCGGTGGCGAGCCTAGCAAAATTGTATTTTCAGGCCTTGGCAAAACTGAAGACGAAATGCGTCGTGCGCTGCAAGTTGGCATTGCTTGTTTTAATGTTGAGTCTGAAGCCGAGCTGGTTCGCTTAAATGCTGTCGCCAAAGAGCTAAGCTGCAAAGCACCTTTTAGCTTGCGTGTGAACCCAGATGTTGACGCCGGCACACACCCCTATATTTCGACCGGCTTAAAAGAGAACAAGTTTGGTGTAGCCATTGAGCGCGCACCAGAGGTGTATCAAAACGCATTAGCTTTAGGCCACCTGCAAGCGGTTGGTATTGACTGCCATATTGGCTCACAGCTCACCAGCACTGCACCATTCTCCGATGCATTAGATCGTGTGTTGCAGATGATTGTGCAGCTTAATGAGGCCGGCATCAGCCTTGATCATATTGATATCGGTGGCGGACTAGGCGTTTGTTATAAAGATGAAGTGCCACCAACACCTGCTGAATATGCACAAACTTTGCTACCACGACTTAAAGCGAGCGGACTCAAAGTCTATATGGAGCCAGGGCGTGCGATTGCTGCTAACGCAGGAGTGCTGCTGACTCGTGTTGAGTTTTTAAAATCGAATGGTGACAAGCACTTCGCCATTGTCGATGGCGCTATGAACGATCTAATTCGGCCCTCGTTATATCAAGCGTGGATGGATGTCGTGCCCGTGACAACGCCTAGCGCTGACAGTGTTGAACGCCATTACGATATTGTAGGTGCGGTCTGCGAAACCGGTGACTTTTTAGCAAAAGACCGCCCCTTACGCCTGCAAGCCGGTGATTTGCTAGCCGTTAAGGGCGCTGGCGCCTATGGATTTGTGATGAGTTCAAACTACAACACGCGCCCGCGCGCCGCCGAAATCATGGTGGCAGGTAGTGACGCCTGGCAAGTTCGTCGACGCGAAACACTACACGACCTATTGGCGCTTGAATCACTGTTACCATAGCGACAGAATAGGTCTATATATTATTTAAGGAGACCCACTATGCGTCTGGAATTTACCAAGATGCATGGTCTCGGCAACGACTTTCTGATGCTTGATTTGGTGTCGCAGCGTGTACACCTTAGCCCTGCGCTGATCCGTAAATTAGCGGATCGGAATCGCGGCGTGGGCTTTGATCAGTTGCTTGTTGTCGAGCCGCCACAACGGCCAGATGTTGATTTTCGCTACCGTATTTATAACGCTGATGGCTCGGAAGTCTCTCAGTGCGGCAATGGCGCGCGCTGCTTTGCTCGTTTTGTGCAAGATCGTCGACTCACACGCAAAGACTCACTTACCGTGCAAACCGCCAGCGGCATTATCACACTGCATATTAATGCCGACGGCTGGGTGCGGGTGGACATGGGTAAACCACGCTTTACACCCAGTGAAGTACCATTCCTTAGCGACCGTGAAGCACTGACCTATACCTTAGATGTTGATGGTGATCAGGTTGAGTTCGCCACGGTCAGTATGGGCAATCCACATGCCGTCATTCGCGTACCAGATGTCAGCAATGCACCAGTCGAACGCTTAGGTGCCATACTGGAGTCACACCCAAGCTTTCCTGAGCGCGTTAATGTCGGTTTTATGCAGGTGCTAAATCGCAGCGAAATTCGTCTGCGTGTGTTCGAGCGCGGCACCGGCGAAACTCAAGCCTGTGGCACCGGCGCCTGTGCTGCTGCAGTTGCCGCCATGCGCCAAGGCTTGGTTGACCGTCAGGTGCAAGTACACTTGCCCGGCGGCACTTTAGCCATTGAGTGGTCAAATGACGAAGCGCCCGTCATTATGACTGGTCCCACACAACGCAGCTTTGATGGTCTTCTGCGATTAAACGATTTTAATGAGTCTGAGCATGAGCGATAAGATCATCACGCGAAAACCGTTGGCCACTCAATCAGTCGCTGTTACCGCTCGCTTAAGTGATGCCCGTGTGGCCGCCTATCTACGTCGCCATCCTCATTTTTTTGACAAGCACCCTGAGCTATTAGCGCACTTACAAATTCCGCATGACAGTGGAACGACCTCATTAATTGAGCGGCAAGTTCAGCAGCTGCGTAAACGCAACGAAGAACTGAGTGAGCACCTGCAGGAGCTAATCTCGGTTGCCGGTGACAATGGCGATTTATTTGACCGCATTCGTGGGGTCATTTTGGAGCTGTTAGATGTGCAAACAACTAATCAACTCGGCACCCGATTACATAATCTGCTGCAAGAGCCGTTTGGTTATCAACAAATTGCGCTGATCCGTTTTCATGCTAATGCCAGCAGCCCATGGCGTAGCATTGTGCGCAAAGACTTCGATACCCAGCTGCCCGGACTATTACGTAGCCAGCGTGCCTTATCTGGCAAGTGGCGACGTACCGAACTGCGTTATGTATTTGGCGATGAAGGCCTGTCGTTAAGTTCTGCAGCCATCATCCCACTGAAGCTAAACAATCGTGCAATTGGCGTGATTGCCTTGGGCAGTACCGAAGCCAGTCACTTCCGCAGCAGCATGGATACCTTGTTTATTAGCCACCTAGGTGATGTCGTCGCACGTCTTTTAACTCGCTGCGAACGACTCAACCCGGTCGCCGGCGTGAGCGCATGACCGATCGTTTGCGTTTAGATCAGTTCCTACACGAACTGGCCAGCAAACGATTGGCTTCACCACACACGATTACGGCTTATCACCATGATATCGAGGCTTTAGCACTTTTTTTGGCGCGTGAGCAGCAAAAAACATGGGCTGACTTAAATAGTGCTTTGCTTGAAACATGGATCGGAGAATGCCGAGAACAAGGCTTGAGCCTACGTAGCTTGCAACGACGCCTGTCCGCTATTCGTAAATTTTATGATTGGCTGAACATCAAAGGCGAAGCTGGCAGCCACCCCAGCAAGGGTTATCAACTCAAGCGCCCACGCCAAGACTTGCCGTCAGTATTGGACGTCGATCGCATACAACTTTTATTAGATGCCCCTGCGCCAACAGAGCCATTAGCGGCTCTATTGTGGGTGCGCGACAAAGCTATTCTGGAGCTATTTTATAGCTCTGGTTTGCGTTTAGCTGAGTTAAGCGGCTTGCGCTTAGGCGACCTAGACTTAGCGGCTGGCCTAGTTACTGTTCTAGGTAAAGGGCAAAAAACGCGAGTATTGCCTGTTGGTCGTATTGCTATTGCCGCCATAAAAAACTGGTTAGCCGTACGCCCTGAGTTTGTCACTGCCAAAAGCGGCTCTGCCGTATTTTTGGGCCAGCGTGGCAATGCACTTGGCCCGCGCAGTATTCAGGCGCGATTAAGTCATCAAGCACAACGCGTGGGGCTGGATATACACCTACACCCACATATGTTGCGACACTCATTTGCATCACATTTGCTCGAATCCAGCCATGACCTACGTGCGGTACAGGAACTGCTGGGCCATAGCGATATTCGAGCCACACAAATTTATACACACCTAGACTTTCAACACTTGGCCAATGTGTACGACCAAGCACACCCACGCGCTAAGCAGCGCCGGACTGACAAAGGCGAAACATGAGTTCAGGCATTAAACTACTCACTTTTGATCTTGATAACACCTTGTGGGACGTCAATACCGTCATCTTAAATGCCGAAGCCACTATGCAAGCTTGGCTGAGTGTTAACTACCCACAATGGCTAAACCTTGGCCCGCAACGGCTAAGCGAACTACGACAGCACATCTACACGCAGCAGCCTAATATTCGTCATGACCTCACGGCACTGCGTAAAGCAGTTTTGCTGCAGTTGCTGCAAGAGTCTGGTTACACCCATGCTGCGGCACTAAGCGGTGCTAATGCAGCGTTTGATGTATTTTTTCAAGCCCGCAACCAAGTCACTTTTTATGATGGTGTATTACCTACGCTAGCGACACTCAAAAACCAACATCTGCTATATGCATTAAGTAATGGCAATGCCGACATTCATCAAGTTGGCTTAGGCCACGTCTTTACACATCATTTTTCAGCGGCGTCAGTGGGGCAAGCCAAACCCCATCCAGCCATGTTTGAAGCAGCGCTAACTCACGCTGGCGTAAGCCCAGAGTCGGTGGTGCATATTGGTGATCACCCCGAGCAGGACGTAGCCGCTGCGCAGGCCTTAGGCATACGCAGCATTTGGATTAATTTTGATAATCAGGACTGGCCGCTAAACAAGCCTGCGGATGCTGAAGTAAAACAATTTGAGCAAATTAAGGACATTTTAGCGCAGTGGCGCTGAGACCTTAGACCGCGTCAGGATCTGGCGGCACTTCACGAATACGACCGCCGGAGGCTAAAAAGCGCTCCATCTCTTCTTCTAGCTGTCGACGCAAATTTTCTTTAGCCGATGGCGACAAGCTTTCTGCTGTCAGCACCTCATCACGTGCCTTTGCAGCAACCTCTGGCGAGACCACTTCATCATCAACTTCAGGCGTAACATCATCTTCGCTATCGTCGACGCTGTCGTCATTTTCATCAAAGTCGTAATCACTTTCTGCCATGGACATTCCCCTATTAACTGGCGGCCTACAAGCGCTAGATTAAGCATGAAAAAAGGGGCCGTAAAGGCCCCTTTTGTTATACGTGTATTAGTTAAACTTTGCCGCGAGTAAACTCAGGGTAAGCTTCCAATCCACATTCAGCGGTATCCACACCATTGTACTCTTCTTCTTCGCTGACACGAATGCCCATCACTGCTTTGATAACAGCCCAGACAATCAAGCTAGCCAAGAACACCCAAGCGAAGATTGATACGATACCCAGTAACTGAGCACCTAAAGTTGCATCTTCGTTGCTTAAGCAAACTGCTAACAGACCCCAAACACCGACCACGCCGTGAACCGAAATTGCACCCACTGGATCATCGATTTTCAGTTTGTCGAGCATCAGGATTGAACCAACTACTAACACACCACCAGCAGCACCGATCAATGTTGCTAAACCCGGTGTTGGTGTCAGTGGTTCGGCAGTGATTGCTACCAAGCCAGCCAGGGCACCGTTAAGAGCCATAGTAAGGTCAGCCTTGCCGAACAGAGCGCGAGCTAACAGTAGTGCAGCAACCAGACCACCGGCAGCAGCCATGTTGGTGTTGACGAAGATTTGAGCGACCGCATTAGCGTCTTCAAAATTCGACATCTTCAACTGTGAGCCACCGTTGAAACCGAACCAGCCCATCCACAGGATCAATGTACCCAGAGCAGCCAAAGGCATGTTTGCACCAGGGATTGGATTGATTTGACCGTTTGCGCCGTACTTGCCTTTACGTGCGCCGAGCAGTAATACACCCGCCAGAGCTGCAGCAGCACCTGCCATGTGTACAACACCTGAGCCTGCAAAGTCTAAGAAGCCAGCCGAATCCAACCAACCACCACCCCATTTCCAGTAGCCTTGTACTGGGTAGATGAACGCGGTCATGACTACTGCAAACGCTAAGAATGCCCACAACTTCATACGTTCAGCCACAGCACCCGACACAATCGACATGGCAGTTGCTACGAACACAACTTGGAAGAAGAAGTCAGACGATACTGAGTAGTAAGGTGCATCTTCACCTACCATGTCCTCAGCTGCGTTTTCAGCGCCAATCATGAAGCCTAAGTTAGGCAGGAAGCCACCTTCGTCTCCACCGTACATGATTTGGTAACCTACCAGCATGTACATGATGCAAGAAATCGAAAACAGCGCGACGTTCTTGGTTAAAATTTCTGCTGTGTTTTTGGCGCGTACTAGGCCTGACTCCAACATTGTGAAGCCGGCGGCCATCCACATCACCAACACACCGCAGATCAGAAAGTAAAATGTATCAAATGCATATTGCATTTCGACGAGTTCAGTCACGAGAGTTCTCCTGTGCGTCTACTAAGATCAGATGGCATCGTTGCCGGTTTCACCGGTACGAATGCGAATGACATGCTCAAGACTGGTTACAAAAATTTTGCCATCACCAATTTTTCCGGTATTGGCTGCTTTTGTTACCGCCTCGATCACCTGATCAACGAGGTCATCACTAATGGCGATTTCTACTTTTACCTTTGGCAGAAAATCGACCACATATTCAGCACCACGATAAAGTTCGGTATGACCTTTCTGTCGACCAAAACCTTTTACTTCAGTTACGGTGATGCCTTGTACGCCAATATCTGAGAGCGCTTCGCGAACATCATCAAGCTTGAATGGCTTAATGACTGCAGTAACTAATTTCATGGGATTACTCCTTAGGATGGTGGGCTAGGCTTGCTAGCCCACCGTGCTAGATCAGAAGGATTTGGCTACTGAGAAAACGACTTTGTTTACGCCAAACTCTTTGAAGGCGTCTTTACCACGCTTATCAACACCAACGTAAGCTAAGCCCAGATCAATACCAGCTAAGTCATAGTTCACACCGATGCTGTAATCGACATAGCTTTTAACATCATCACCAATGAACTGATCAGGTTTGTTGTTACTAAAGCTATTGAAACCTACATGAGCAGAACCGGTAAGATTTTCCATTAGGTCAAGCTCGTAACCTAAATATGTGTATAAAAAACGGCCCGTTTCAGCAAAATAGTTGTCCGAATATGCCAAACCAAATGTGGCACCCGAGTAAGAAACAGAGCCATAAATTTCGTTGTAGCTCAGGCGTGCTTCACCTTGTTTTTTGTCAGCGCCTGGGTAGAAATAACGCATTACGCCAACATCATACTCAACGTCGCCAACTGAACTGGCATAACCAAATAAGATGTTACCTTCCATGCCTGCACCGATGTTTTCTTCAATGCCGCCACCAAAACCAATGCTGCTACCCCAAACACTGGCATACAGACCAGATTCGTGCTCGGCTGTCAGCTCACCTTGTACTGCCATGCCATTTTCAGTTTGTGACACACCACGGAATAAATAGTTATTAGTCAGTGCAACACCACCAGACACCTCAACTGCTGCTTGTGCAACCGAAGCGGCCATCAGGGAAGAAACCAGAACAGCAGAAGAAATTTTTGACAACTTCATAATTAACACTCCACAAAGTTTTTGGGTTAGGTCCGACACTTGCCTTGGACTTCACTGTGAACATTGCAGATGCTGTGCCAACTTTTAAAAAACAATTCAATTACATTGTAAACATCAGCCGAAATACAAAGATTTATTTATTAAAAACAATTGCTTAGTAATAATTTACTAAGCTATGTAAACCATTCAATTAGCACTACTTTAGGGCATTTCATCCGCCCCTAATTTGCGCACTATTTCAGTGCATGGCGTTTTTTGTGCTCCAGGATCGCGATATAGCACCATATTGGTGCGATTAAGTGTTGGTTTATTCCACGCGTAAATGCACTAAACTAAAACCATCTACTTTGTGAGGTCGTTATGGCAATTGAGCAGCTCATTAATCGCTTAGGTCAGCAGTTTGGCGATCGCCTTCCTGAACAGGTAAGGGCCATTCGTGGCGAATTAGAAGACAACCTAAAAATGTTGTTGCGAGACGCGTTATCACGCATGGATCTTTTGACGCGTGACGAGTTTGATATCCAGCAACAGTTATTGGCAAAAACTCGTAGCAAGGTCGATAGCCTAGAGCGTCAAATCAAAGCATTAGAAGCTCAGCTAACCGCACAAGAGCAAAGCCAAGCAAAAATTCGCTAAGCCCCAGAGCAGTTGCTATACCCAGTAAAAGCTACACTGGGATCGTTTATGTCACTGGCTACTGTTTATAGCTGTGCCTGCTCTGGCTTAGATGCACCGTTGGTGCGGGTAGAAGTTCACTTATCGCCAGGGCTACCGGGTTTAGCGGTTGTCGGCCTACCTGAGACCGCTGTTCGCGAAAGCAAAGACCGCGTTCGTTCAGCCATCTTAAACAGTGGTTATGAGTTTCCCAGCCAACGCGTCACCATTAATTTATCGCCAGCAGACTTGCC
>CAMTYC010000020.1:0-7815 GCA_947085865.1 uncultured Moraxellaceae bacterium | reverse complement strand
GTTGGCCAAGGCATTATGCGCCGCATTGGTGAGCGCCTATTACCCCCTATTCGCGACGATAATTTTCTTGATGATGCCTTCGCCAGACTGATCCGCAACGGTCGTGATAGCGAATGGATCACCATGATTGATAATGCCACTTGGGCAAGCCTAATCAGTCGCTTATTGGCTGGCACTCCTGACAAAATCACCAGCGCACATTGCCGCTATGAGCAGCTTGATGCACTACGGGTATTAGCCCACCGCATTAGTGCCATGAGCCTAGAATCAGAGTTTGTGCGCAACCACCCTGCGGTAGAAGCCTTTGAGTCGCCGTTTATGGCGCTCAGCATCGAAACGGATCGCTTCGTGCGCCACCAGCGCGAGCAACTGCAAGGCATACGGGAAGACAGCATTGATCACCGGCAAATGTTGGTGCTGATGGATCAGTGCAAGGAAGTCATTCGAAAAGCTAGGCGACAAGCCTCGGTGAATGGCGTTAGTGTGAGCCTGACCTACTTACTCGTCCGACTTCAACAAAGCTTACAGCGCATCGATACCATGCTGTCATTCTTGACGGTTGAACATAAAGATTTGCCGCTCGCGATCACCGGCTTTCTCAAGCTTATGGCCAATGCTGAACGTGACGACCACAGCGTACGTGCACTTTTTTCACGCAATACAGAATTGTTAGCACGCAATATTACCGAGCACGCCGGTCATCATGGCGAGCACTATGTGGCTAGCAACCGTCAGGGCTACTTCAGTATGTTTCGCTCAGCCAGTCGCGCCGGTTTTATTGTCGCGTTCATGGCACTGTTCAAAATTTTTGCATCTCGCCTAAGCCTGGCGCCGATTGCTCAAGCCTTTGTATACAGCATGAATTACTCACTTGGTTTCATGCTAATTCATGTCTTGCATGGCACCATCGCAACCAAACAGCCCGCCATGACGGCCTCTCATATCGCCGCCAGCATTGAAGGGGTTAGTGACGATCGCAAAGGAATTAAAAATATTGGGGTATTAGCCCAGCTTTGTGTTGACGTCTTTAGAACCCAGTTCATTGCAATTATGGGCAACGTCAGCATTGTCTTTCCGGTAGCCCTGTTGGTTGGCTTTATCTCGCTTTTTGTCAATGGCGCACCGCCTGCGTCAGCAGCAAAAGCAGAGGTGCTACTGCATGAGCTCAGCCCAATCCATAGTCTGGCGATCTTTCATGCAGCAATTGCTGGGGTATGTTTGTTCTTGGCCGGCATTATCGCCGGCTATTACGACAACAAGGCCATTTACTCGCGCATCCCGCAACGCATTGCGCAGCATCGTTTGATGCTATGGATTAAACCGGCCAAACGTCAGCGCATTCAGTTGTACTTACGCAATAACCTAGGTGCATTAGCCGGTAACTTTTACTTTGGCATCATGCTCGGCAGCATGGGGACGCTTGGCTTTATTCTAGGCCTACCTATCGATATTCGACACATCACCTTTGCAATGGCCAACTTTGCGTATGCATTAGTGGGCATGAATTTCATTCTGCCTTGGGATGTGATTCTGCTTAGCCTAGCAGGTGTCATTGGTATTGGTTTAACCAACCTAGGCGTTAGCTTTTCTCTAGCCCTAATGCTGGCACTGAAATCACGAGGAGTTCGTTTCACGCTCTGGTGGCCACTGCTGCTGGCCATTATGAGTCACTTCCGACAGGCGCCAAGAGACTTCTTTTGGCCGCCAAAACAAACTGCTGTGGTGCTTGAAGACAAAAAAAATGCCAGCTAAACGCTGGCATTTTTTCTCAATAACACTTAAACATCATGCACAAACAATGAGCGCTCAAAGCGCACTTGCGGCCAGAACACACCGTCATCTGCACGCTCACCAGCACCCACCACCATCACGGTAAATGCAGCATCAGGAAGCTTAAGCAGCTTGCGTACACGCACCTCATCAAAGCCTTCCATCATGCAGGTATCATAACCGTGTGCTCGAAACGCCAACACGAGGTTCTCGCAGGCCAAAGCCGTGCTTTTAGCCGCCCATAGCTCAACTTCAGAGCGGGTATAGGGGCCACGCGGCACAGCAGCCACCAGCCCACCTACCGCAAAAGCGGCTTTTTTTACCATGGCAAAGCTGTTTAACGGACCTGGCGCATAGTTATAAGGAATAAGTTGGTAATAGCGTTGAACCAACTTAGGTACATCTGGCATTGGCCATTCACGTAACATTTTACGTGAGAACTCTTCAATACGATCCGTGCGCGCCACACAAACAATTAATTCTGCCGCAGTCTTAGCCGCCAGCTGGCTCATGCAAGCTTTCACTAATTTGGCTTTTTTATCGGCGCTGCGAACCACATAAAACTCCCAAGGCTGCAAGCCAGAAGAACATGGTGCTAACAGCGCCATATCCAGGCAGTCATCAACAACCGCCTTGGGAATAGGCTTATCGGTGAATTTACGAACAGAGCGACGACTGATCACAACTTGGCGAAAAGCTTCAACATCAATATTTTTTGGCGCTGGCTCAAAATAACGCGGCTTGCCATCCACCATTACCGTAGAAGACTTAGCTGCTACCGAAGAATTGTCAGACATAAAAAAGGCACTCATTAAAAAAGTGCCTTTGAGTCTAACGATTTAAAAGTGACAATACCATGGGTCAGATAACAACATCAGCCACCACGTGTAATTTCCCTAATTTTGTCGATATAGCGCGGCATCATGCCGGCATCTTCGTAGATATTCTCGCCTTCCTCAATCCGAATAACGCGCGCGCCCTTTTCGTAAGGCATACGCGTCTCTAGCTCAAACAGACCATGATGAATAATGCTGGCTATCACTTCTTGCTCTGGCAGGTTATAAACAGAAGCTAACGCTTTAATTTTCACAACATCAGTATCAAACAAGCTAACGCTGCGGACGACCTTTTGACGTCGCAGCAATTGTCTTGATTCCCAGTCTTTGAGCAGTTCGACAAACGAGCTGGCAACCATGATCAACATCCCCCATAAGCCTTGATAATTCGGCACAAACCTGACAATCGTCTGATTATTAATACGATACGCCACGCGCTGAATTTCAACACCACCTCTCATCAGGTGGGCGATACCGTTGAGCCGGGATCAAAAAGGCCGTATTGCTGGCTCTTGCAGGCGTAACAGCTGGCTTTTTAAGTCCTTCAAGTGACTTTGCCAATAATTTGTGGTGCCAAACCAAGGAAATGCGGGTGGAAATGCGGGATCATCCCAACGCAAAGCTAACCAGCCGGCGTGATGCACCATACGCATGCTGCGCAGTGGTTCAATGAAATTAAGGGATTTCACATCAAAATCAGCAAACTGCTCATAACCCGCCAGCAACTCACCAAGCTGCAGTGCTTGCTCACGCGAATCGCCGCATAACAACATCCATAAGTCCTGCACTGCTGGAGCCGCCTGACAATCATCAAAATCCAACAGCCATGGACCATCGTCACGCGTCCACAAAATATTGCCAACATGGCAATCACCTTGGGTGCGAATAGTGGTGGCTTGCGCTAAACCGCTCTCGCCAACACGCTGAGTCAGCTCGCTCACAATGCGCAAGTATTCAGTGCGTAAGTCAATTGGAATACGTTGGCAAACCTGCTCGCTTGCATCACTCAAAAAACGCTGTGCCGTCAACGCTGGTCTATGCACAAACGATGTCTGCTTTGCGACCTGATGTACTCGCCCCAACAACATACCAATACGATAAAGCTGCTCGGCATCACCCGCTTCCATGCCCTGCCCACCTTTACGCGGGAACAAGGCAAAGCGGTAGTCGCCATAGCGAAATAAAGTTTCACCTTCGGCGTTAGCAATAGGGGCAATAACAGGCAACTCAGCAGCAAGCAGCTCACGCGCAAACTGATGCTCTTCGCGAAGCTGTTCATCGCTCCAGCGTGCAGGGCGATAGAACTTAGCAATCAATGGCAGGGCATCTTCGATGCCTACCTGATAAACGCGGTTTTCATAACTGTTTAAGGGAAACACGCGAGCATCACAAACAAAGCCCGCATGCTCCACCGCAGCAATCACCAGGTCGGGCGAAAGCCGGGCATAGTCGCCTAGCGACTGCCAAGCTCGCTCGTCTGTCATCACCACTCCTTAGAAGATAAAAATCCAAGCTAGCAGACCACCTAAAATCAACCACTTCAACACGTAGTAGAGTTTACGGTTAGTCTTTTTCAGCGCTTTGGCGCGTAGCCGCACTTGGTATAAATAGCGAAATGCTTTATTGATGCCCCCAGTCTTATCACCTTCGGTATTAGGTGAGCTTGCAGCTGTCATGACATTACGTGAAAACCAGCTATTAAACGCCTGTGCCCAACGACGCGTCATTGGCCGCTCAATATCACAGAGCAAAATAATACGATTTTGATCAGTGCCGTTTTCTGCGTAATGAATATAGGTTTCATCAAACATCACACCCTGACCATCACGCCAGCTATAACGCTCACCATCAACATCAATAAAGCAACGATCATCATTTGGCGTGATCAAACCTAAGTGGTAACGCAGCGAACCGGCATAAGGGTCACGATGACGCACTAGGCGACTACCAGGAGGCAGTTCCGTGAACATAGCTGCTTTAACTGAATCCAAACCACGCACTAAGGCCGTAGTTTGTGGGCAAAGTTCAGCGGCAGACGGGTGTGAATCCTCATACCACTTTAGGTAAAACCGCTTCCAACCCACTTTAAAAAATGAGTTAAAACCTGCGTCATTGTACTCGGCAGAAACCTTAATCAAGCCTTTCTCAGCCAAGGCATTGGCCTCGTCACGAATAACTTCCCAATTGTCTTCCAAGGCTTTGATATCAGGAAAATGCTCATTGGCCAGATAAGGAGTTGTCGGCACTTTTGACCACCAATACATAATGACGTTAATCGGCGCCATGAGTGTTGAGTGATCAAAAAACTGTCGTGAAAACTTATGCTTAACCTTACCTCGGCGCTGCACATAGATTGCTGAGGCAATGAAAATTGCCAAAATTATCCACTTCATTTTATCACCACATTAAATCATCGGGAATTGGGTAGTCGGCATAGGGGTCATCAGCAATTGCAGCGTCAACTTCGCGCTGATTCAACACCAGCACGGCACTAGCATCACGTTGACGGATTTTTTCAGCCACTACCGCAGGCACCAATTCATGCTGTCCGTTACTGCTTTGCTGCCAACACACAATCGCGATTTGACCCGCAATTAGTTGTCGTTGCTGATCTTCTGTCACCCATAGCTTTTTCACTTTTTTATCAGCAGTGTACTGATAAGCAATCTGGCCTTGTGCACGATCAATGCGATGGTCTTCAATCATCTGCTTGATCTGTGCCTGCAAGGCTTTTTCGGCCTGCAGTTGCTGCCGCTTTAAGTTGGCCTCACGATCGCGCTGAAGCTGCTCAGCTTTCGCTTTTTGCGCCAACTCAGCTGGTGTTTCACCTTCCACGCGACCTTTAGCTGCTTGACGACGGGCATGGTCAGCCTGACGCGCTTGCTTTTGATTGCCAACGCCGGCTTTTAATAACTGATCTTTTAACGATGCCATGACAAACCCTAGGACGGTAAATGCTCAGCCAACACCGCTTCCACCATGCCAGAGCGATAAAACGGCAGAAGTTGCCGGCGAATCATACCTTCCAACATACCGGTCTCGTCCAATGCAGCAATCACCGGCGGAGCAAAACGATGCAGCTCTTGCAAGATCATGTCGCGGGTCACGCCCACTTCATCGAGTACATGCTGCAAGGTGCTATCACCATATTTATCAAAAAAACTATCAATGCCAATATCAATCAATGTGCTGTAGTACTTGGTATGACGCAGATCAGCTCGCCAGAACTCATAACCGACTACAAACGCCTCATCCAAACTCTCAGCACTCATGAATTGGCGCAAGCTGCTGGCTGGGCGGTGTTTAATATCAGCCCAAAGATCCATAGCAACACGCTTTAAGGTGCTCTCATCCATTTTAGCCAACAGTGCTTTTTCACTGCTTAACAAGGTCGACGTTGTGCTTTTTCGTACATAAGCCAACAACCCATCATCCAACGTTTTTTCTAAGCTCGGTGAAGCCTTGCTCAACACAGACTTGCCTAGCCCCATTAAAGCGGAGGCGCCGGGAATATTCTTAGCAGCCGCATTACCCTGCGCCAAATACCCTTTAATACCGCGGAAAATTAAATCGCCGGCCATATCGGCCAATAACGGATTGCCTAATACGGTATGTACCAAGCGTTCGCGCAACTCACGCATTTCCGCTACTTTGCCCACCATTTCACGCATTTGCTGATCTGACACAATATCGGACAAGCGCGTTTCATCTTGAATAGGGTGAGCGTGAATTGCTCGTGCTATATCACCAACCAACTCAGGAATGCCACCAGACATTGGCATATCAACGGCATAAGTTTTTGCCGTAGCTTTGATCAGGTCGCGTGTAACCACTTGATTGATGGTCAAGTTGGCCGCATTGGCCAAATCAGCATCCACCGAATGCGCCAGATGCTCAAAAAGATCATTGCCCGTTAATAGCGCCTTGGCATGGCTCACATGCGCCTCATATAAGGCACGAACAACAGGATGATTAATAGCGGTCATAATGATGCCCTTAGCGTGCGTAAGTAGTATTCAGATAAGCCAGAATGGCCTCTGATTCGAAAAGCTTCGCGCCAGTATTTGGATCTTCTAAATATGGCACCTGTACTCGGCCATATTGCGCCATAAAGGCATCTCGTTTGCCGCCAGCAATCGGTTTGTACGGACCGGGCTTAATACGCTGTACGGCCGGGCCAATCTCAGTCCAGTGTTCCTTGCCAAGATTATGCAAACGATATGGGATCTCTAACTCACACAGACGCTCGCGCACTGGCCGAGAATAGGGACTAGCCTCAAAGCTCCACAACAATAACGGTAACTCAGGCGCCATGCTAGGCACTGCTTTTAAGCCCTTGCGCCCTCGCGCTGCAGTCGCTAATAAGCTAGTCAGCTTATTTAACTTGCCGACCTGATACATCGACGGCACAGGGCGATTGGCATAGGTGTTATAGAAGTAGTCAATAATGGCGTCCGACTCATACAAGACAACGCCAGTATTCGGATCCATCAATAACGGGAACTGTAACTTTCCGCCTAAACGTGCAGCTTCAGGGCGAAAACGTTTGCCGCCTTTGGGACAAGGTCGGATATCTAAATCCAGATGTAGATCAGTCGCTGCCTCGCGCACAAGACGACAAAACGGGCAGTTCTCGATATCAAACAGGATGGGGGGTAATGCCGGCAGCTCGCGATGTGCCTTACGAGCAGCTCCACCACGCCACACCGCCGCAGTCGAGGCCAATACAGAGCCTAAAATATTGAATTGATGACGCAACGACATATTTCAGCCCCAGTGAACATTTTGGCTGGAGACATTAGCTGAGACTGAGGCAGATTGCCAGTTTGGCTGCTAACTAGAGCGCGCTAACCGAGTGATTTAAATGACCATCATCAGTGAATAATCGTCGCGCACTAACAAAGTAACGCATCCAATAACGATTATCGAGTTTATCAATGCTGATCACACGACCCGTACGTGGTGCATGCACAAAGCGATCTTCACCAATATAGACAGCAACATGGTTGATGCGAGAGCTGTTGTTTAAGCGAAAGAAAATAAGATCACCAATGGCTAATTCAGACGTTTTTACATTACGACCCGCTAGCTGGGCCATTTGTGCGGCTGTTCTAGGCAGAGTGATGGAGCTGATGCTGCGGTAAATATATTGAACCAAGCCACTGCAATCAAAACCCTCTTCGGGCGAGGTGCCGCCGTACTTATAGGG
>CAMTYC010000019.1:0-10839 GCA_947085865.1 uncultured Moraxellaceae bacterium | reverse complement strand
GACGGCAAGCCAGACCCACTCAAGACTGCTCATGATGTGCGCATCACGTTTGAGCGCATGGCAATGAATGATGAAGAAACCGTTGCCCTAACAGCTGGTGGACACACCGTGGGTAAGGCGCATGGCAATGGCAATGCCGCTAACCTAGGTCCAGCTCCAGAAGCCGCTGATGTGGAAGAACAAGGCCTAGGCTGGAACAACCACACAACCCGTGGTGTAGGCCGTAATGCCGTTACCAGTGGCCTTGAGGGCGCTTGGACAACACACCCCACACAATGGGATAACGGCTACTTCAAACTGCTATTGGGTTATGAATGGGAGCTGAAAAAGAGCCCTGCTGGCGCTTGGCAGTGGGAACCAATCAACATTAACGAAGCAGATAAACCGGTTGATGTCGAAGACCCTAGCATTCGTTACAACCCCATCATGACCGATGCCGATATGGCCATGAAAATGGACCCTGAATATCGCAAAATTTCTGAGCGTTTTGCTCAGGATCAAGCTTACTTCTCCGAAGTATTTGCTCGTGCTTGGTTCAAACTGACACACCGAGACATGGGGCCAAAAACTCGCTACATAGGGCCTGATGTGCCAGCCGAAGAGTTGTTATGGCAAGACCCTGTGCCAGCCGGCCGTAAGGATTACGATATAGCAGCAGTCAAGGCAAAAATTAACGCTAGCGGTTTGCCCGCAAGTGACATGATTTGCACAGCTTGGGATAGCGCACGA
This sequence comes from uncultured Moraxellaceae bacterium, assembly GCA_947085865.1. Classification (GTDB taxonomy): domain Bacteria; phylum Pseudomonadota; class Gammaproteobacteria; order Pseudomonadales; family Moraxellaceae; genus Perlucidibaca. The sequence goes on along the minus strand of CAMTYC010000019.1, from coordinate 10,110 downwards.
ACATTCCGTGGCTCTGACTATCGTGGTGGTGCAAACGGTGCACGAATTCGTTTAGCACCACAAAATAACTGGGAAGGTAACGAGCCCGCACGGCTTGCCAAGGTGTTAGCTGTATATGAAAAAATTGCGGCGGACAGTGGTGCCAGTGTGGCCGATGTCATTGTGTTAGCAGGTAATGTGGGCATTGAACAAGCCGCCAAAGCCGCAGGCGTAAAGGTAGATGTGCCGTTTGCAGCAGGTCGTGGTGATGCCAGCCAAGCGCAAACCGATGTTGAATCGTTTGAGCCGCTTGAGCCTTTAGCGGATGGATTCCGCAATTGGCTGAAAGCAGACTTTGTGGTTAAGCCTGAAGAGTTGCTGCTTGATCGTGCCCAGTTGATGGGGTTAACGGCGGCGGAAATGACTGTCTTGCTGGGTGGTATGCGTGTTTTAGGCACAAACCATGCTGGGAGCAAACACGGCGTGTTTACTGACCGCGTTGGTGTATTGAGCAATGACTTCTTCGTTAACCTAACCAACATGGCTTATAGCTGGAAACCAACCGGTCGAAACAGCTATGACATTGTTGAGCGTAAAACCGGCAACACCAAATGGACGGCTAGCCGCGTTGATTTAGTGTTTGGCTCTAACTCAGTGCTCCGGGCTTACGCCGAGGTTTATGCTCAAGACGATAACCAAGAAAAGTTTGTGCATGATTTTGTTGCGGCATGGACTAAGGTGATGAATGCAGATCGTTATGACCTGAGTTAACAAAAAAAGGGGAGCAAATTGCTCCCCTTTTTTTTAGCTCAAATCGACTTTTTACAAAAGTACCAGTCAACGCACTCATAACCCTCATCTAAACGCTTATCAGCATCAGCCTGAGTCTTAGGCGGAGGCACAATCACTTTATCTCCGGGCTGCCAGCCTTCAGGAGTAGCAATGCTATGTTTATCTGAGGTTTGCATTGCTTTAACCAGTCGCAAAATCTCATCAATAGATCGTCCATTCGACATTGGGTAATACACCATCGCGCGAAGAATCCCTTTGTCATCAATAATAAACGTCGCTCGAACAGCGGCGGTATCACTTGCGCCGGGCTGAATCATGCCGTACGCCGCAGCGACCTTCATGTTTAAGTCAGCAATAATTGGGAATGGAATCGTTACACCGAACTTATCTTTGATGCTACGTGCCCATGCCAAGTGAGAGTGTGTGGAGTCAATTGAAAGGCCCAATAATTCGCATCCCAATTCATTGAACTCAGAGGCGCGATTGGCGAACGCAATAAACTCAGTGGTACAGACTGGCGTAAAGTCTGCAGGGTGAGAAAACAGTACTAACCATTTTCCTTTGTAGTCTGACAGTGACTTTTCACCAAATGTGGTTGGCGCCTTAAAGTCTGGTGCAGGACGGTTCAAGCCCGGCATCGGTGGGTTAACTACTTGCTCAGTCATACTCATTTTTTTATCTCCAGTCAGCCGATGAATTTCGACAACATCATACTTACATATAAAATATAAATTTATAAATTGAATGATTCATTTATTTCGATAGGCTTTTCCTATAGCCCTATTTAATGAGTGTTTTAACCTGCGACGATAGGCTAGATAAACCGTAGGACTGCCCTACTGAAACAGACTCTGAGAGTGACATACCATCAATCCAAGCCGCCTTAAGCGCCATCACTGCACCCACGCGATTACCACTGGCACAATGAATAAGTACGTTTTTACCTTCTACTTTTTTCAAAGCATCTGCCACGTTCTGTACATTTGAAGGTGTCAACTCACTGGCATTCGCGATGGGCACGTTAATAAACGCCATACCCGCTGCTGGAACCAATGTTGCCTCGTCGACTTTTGACTCACTGCTTGGTAAAAGGCTGATCACAACATGAATGCCCTGATCTGCAACTGCCTGAATATGTTCAGCCGTGTCAAAGTGGCCTGAGCTCCAATGATGCGTGGTAACTTGCTTAAAGTTAGATGGCAAGTTCTGCGCGACAGCAGAGACTGAAAAAAACATCAAAAACAGTACAAATAAACGATTCATTATGTTTGCTCCGTCGCTTGAGTCGGTCTTGCTAACCATTCATGCCCTTTCAACATGGCGTGCCAATAAATAGCCGGCAACATGACTGTTTTTAAAAACCATGCAGAACGTCTTGGCACCGTGGGATCTAACGGAAATGTGGGCAATAACTTTCCACCAAAACCAAACTCAGCTAATACAATTTTGCCTTTTTCTACTGTTAACGGGCAGGAGCCATAGCCGTCGTAACGTGTTGGCAGCTCTTGACCATCCATGTGCGCCAATAGGTTTTCAGCAACTACCACAATTTGTTTTCGGACAGCAGCGGCTGTTTTTGCATTAGGCGAAGAACAAACGTCCCCTAGTGAAAATACATTGGCATATCGCACATGCTGTAAGGTGAACTGATTCACTTCACACCAGCCTTGTGGGTCGGCTAGTGGGCTATTGCGAACCACATCAGGCGATTGTTGTGGTGGCACCACATGCAACATATCAAACGGTTTTTCAACACGCTTCACCTGGCCTTGTGCGTCAGTCACATCAAACCAAGCAGTCTGTGATGGACCATCAACTTTGACTAAGTTGGACTGAAAAGCCAGTTTTGCCCCATATTTTTTGACGTATGCCATTAATGGCGGAACGAACTCGGCCACACCAAACAGTACGGCACCAGCATTGTTTAACTCCACGTCAATCTGGCTGAGGCGGTCTTGCTTAAACCAATGATCACACGATAAATACATGGCTTTCTGCGGAGCACCTGCACATTTAATCGGCATAGGAGGCTGAGTAAATAAAGCTTTTCCTTGGCTTAAACCTTGAACTAACTGCCAAGTATAGGGTGCTAAATCATAGCGATAGTTCGAGGTTACACCGTAATTACCAAGTGCTTCTTCTAGACCTTCAATTTTGTCCCACGCAATTTCTAACCCAGTGGCAACAATAAGATATTTATAGTTAACACACTGACCATGACTCAGCACCACGCGCTGTTGATCAGGCTCAAATCGCGAAACAGCAGCACGTATCCATTCAGCACCGTAAGGTATCAAGTCAACCGTTTTTCGCTCTGTCTTTTTGGGATCAAAAGCCCCAGCCCCCACCAGTGTCCAGGCTGGCTGGTAATAATGAAACTCACTGGGCTCAATAATAGCAATTGACAGCTTGGGCTGACGCTTTAACAAGCTTGCCGACACACCAATACCGGCAGCACCGCCACCCACCACTAACACCTCATAATAAGGCTCCACCTGTTTCGGCATAGCCAATGAATACAATGCTTGTGCTCGGTTGCCAGACGCACAAAATGCCAACACTGGCTGCGGCAACTTTTCTAATTGCTGCTGCAAACGCTCCGCGTTGGTTGTTGTGATGGCGCCTTTTTCAACCGGCACATAAGCAAAGGCAAGCCCCAAAACTTCACATTGCCGCCTTAATTCTTGGTGGCTTGGTTGATCGGCTCCACCCTCGTCATCCGGACGCAAACACAGCACTGATAAAAATCCTTGCTGGTATGCTGCCTTTAGTGACTCAACCGAAAGTTGGCCGCAAGTAAAATAGGTGTCATTAACGCGTTGAGTCTGAAGCATGGTTTTATCCTAATGTGATGTCTTCTGACTGAGCTCACTGCGCACTTTGCCGCAGTACAAACCGGACAATGTGTTCATCACCTGAATCACTTCATGGTTGGCAAGGCTGTAATAAATGTACTTTCCTTCTCGACGCACATTCACCATTCCCTCTTCACGTAAAACACCTAATTGCTGCGATAGTGTGGGCTGACGAATTCCCACTTTGGCCTCCAACTCGCCGACATTGCACTCACCTTCCGTAAGCTGGCATAACAACAGCAGCCTGTCTTCATTGGCTAATACTTTCAGCAGAGAGCATGCTTTGGTTGCAGAATTGCGCAACATCGTCACGGCCTCTAATGACAATTCATTGTTCATCTATAAGTCCTCTATCATTTCCAAACACTTTATTGACAGATAGATTGTTTGTCAATAATATCAAAAAATCTTAATTGTTCTGGAGCTTGATCATGAGCGTGCAAATTCAATCATTTTTTGATGATCAAACCTTCACCGTCACTTACGTTGTGCACGCCGGCGCTGGCTCACAATGCGCCATTATTGATTCCGTACTGGACTACGACTTCCGCTCAGGCCGCACCAGTACCACGTCTGCCGATAAAGTCATTGCCTTTGTACAAGCGCAAAAATTGCAGGTGCAATGGTTGTTAGAAACTCATGCTCATGCGGATCATGTGTCTGCAGCGCCTTACTTACAACAGAAGTTGGGCGGCACCATTGCCATTGGTGAACGCATCAAACACGTACAAGGTGTGTTTAAAAAAATCTTTAATCTTGAACCGGCGTTCTGTTTAGATGGCTCGCAGTTTGGTCATCTGTTTAAAGATGATGAAACCTTCATGATCGGCAACGTGCAAGCGCAAGCCATTCATGTACCGGGTCACACCCCCGCAGACATGGCCTATATTGTGGCTGAAGAACATGTTTTTGTTGGCGACACTTTGTTCATGCCAGATGTTGGTTCTGCGCGCTGTGACTTCCCCGGTGGTAACGCCCATACGCTTTATCAATCCACACGTCGTATTTTGTCACTACCGGAAAATACAACGTTGTATATGTGCCATGACTATCCGCCGGCCAACCGCGAAGCATCGTGGATAACCACCGTGGCGGAGCAACGTGCGCACAATATTCATCTGCACGACGGCATAAGCGAAGATGAGTTTGTTGCCATGCGAACCGCACGAGATGAAACCTTGGCAATGCCAAACCTTATCTTGCCATCCATTCAGATCAATATTCGTGCGGGGCACTTTCCGCCGGCCGAAAACAATGGCACTGCGTACCTAAAAATACCGTTAAATGCACTTTAATGTGAGGCGCTAGCATGACGCTAATTCCACACTGGTTACGTCAGTACCAACGTCATGATCTAACCGATGATGCCTTGGCAGGAACCATCACTGCCATCCTGCTAATTCCTCAGGCCCTAGCCTATGCCATGTTAGCCGGCCTGCCACCGGAAGTTGGTCTGTATGCCAGTGTGGTGCCACCCATCATCTATGCCTTAACGGGTAGTAGTCGCACCTTAGCGGTTGGGCCGGTGGCCGTGGCAGCTGTCATGGTCGCTGCTGCTTTGGTCAATTTTGCCCAAGGTGACCCCGAACGGGCATTGGCCGGCGCACTGTGGTTAGGTTTTTTATCCGGTAGTTTTCTGCTGCTGTTTGCAACCTTAAAACTCGGCTGGTTATCAAATTTTGTGAGTCATCCGGTATTAAATGGATTTAGTACTGGCGCCGCGATCACCATTATTGGCACTCAGTTACCGACGTTGCTGGGCGTATCGATTGGCAATCAAGGCAACTTCCTAAACACGATTACCGCACTCTTGCCGGCGCTTAATAACACCCAGCAAATCACCTTAATCAGTGGTAGCGCTGTCATTTTAGTGTTGTTGTTTGCCCGGCAGTGGTTAGCGGGCTGGCTGAAAGCACTGGGACTAAGCCCTAGCTCTGCTGCTCTAACCACTCGCATCACTCCATTGCTTGTTGTTGCTGTCTCAATTCTGCTGTCTATGCGCTTTGATGGTGCTACACACATGGCCGTCGTGGGAAATATTCCGGCCGGCTTACCCATGCCCTCACTGGCATTTTTGTGGGTGCCAGGCTGGCAAACATTGGTTAGCTCAGCACTCTTAATTGCATTAATTGCCTACGTAGAAAGCTTATCCGTTGCTAAATTATTGGCCATACGACGCCGTCAGCGCATAGATGCCAATCAAGAGCTGATGGCCTTAGGCAGCACCAATATTGCTTCATCCATGGTCGGTGGCATGCCAGTTGCGGGTGGTTTTGCACGCTCAATGGTTAACTTTGAAGCGGGTGCTAAAACTCAACTAGCCTCCATTATTACCGCTGGTTGGGTGGCTATTGCTGCTTTGCTGTTTACCAGCAGCCTGGCACCGCTCCCCAAAGTGGTGCTCGCCGCTATTGTGATCATTGCCGTCACTCAGCTGATTGATCTGCGTAGCTTGGTAACCACTTGGCGCTATGACAAACGCGATGGCCTATCGCAAGTTGCTACCGTTATCGGCGTGTTACTGCTAGGTATCGAGCCCGGCTTGTTAATTGGGATTGGCTTGGCGCTGATGTTGTACCTGCAGCGCACCAGCAATCCGCATATTGCTGTGATTGGTCTTGTGCCCGGCACTGAGCACTTTCGCAATGTGCTGCGCCATCAAGTACAAACTTGGCCGTCGCTGTTAATTATTCGGGTGGATGAAAATCTCTACTTTGCCAACACCCCACAAGTGGAGGCACATTTATTAGCACGTGTTGCCGATCATCCTAGTGCTCAACATTTGATTTTGGTGTTATCAGGCGTTGCCGCCATTGATGCGAGCGGGCTTGAACTGCTTGAAAGCTTGCAACATTCATTATCCGAAGCCGGCATAACGCTACATCTAGCCGAAGTAAAAGGCCCTGTGATGGACCGCTTACAGCCTACGGATTTTTTAAAACACCTAAAGCCAGAGCATATTTATTTATCGACACATCAGGCCGTTAGCCAGTTATTAGCATCGGCCGCAGCGCAGGAAAAGTCACATGAAGCACAGCAATAGTCTTGTTATGACTGCCTTACTTTCTGGCTTTATCAGCCTGAATGTACAAGCACAACCTATTCAATTACTAGACCAGCAAGCACAGCAAATTAGTGCTGCATTTGCTAGCGAACTCATGTCGGCCTTAACACTGGCCATCCAGCAAGGTGGACACCCACAAGGTGTTAATACTTGCCAAGTCATTGCACCAGCGATAGCTGCAAGATACAGCCAAAACGGCTGGCAAGTTGGTCGAACGTCACTACAGCTACGCAACACCAACAACCAGCCTGACAATTGGGAATCGACAGTGTTAAAGCAGTTTGCTGAAGCGCGCTTACAAATGCCAGATCAAGTGCCAAATACGGTAAGCAAACTTGAAAATAATGAATATCGCTATATGCGCCCGATTGTCATGGCTCAACCTCGCTTAGCCTGTCATGGCCAACAGATTCCTGAAGGCACAAACGCTGCGATAAAGACAGCCTATCCAAATGATCGAGCAACCGGATATCAACTGGGTGATATTCGCGGAGCGTTTACTCTTCGTAAGTCAGGAGTTCAATAATGGATAGCAGCGTATTTGATGCAGTCACTTTAGCGCGCATTCAGTTTGCCGCAAATATCAGCTTTCATATTCTTTTCCCAACCATCACCATTGCACTGGCATGGATACTTTTCTTTTTCAAAGTCCGGTTTCAGCAGACAGGGACTGCATACTGGCTTAAGGCATATACCTTCTGGGTAAAGATTTTTGCATTGTCATTTGCACTGGGCGTGGTATCAGGCATCACCATGTCGTTCCAGTTTGGCACCAACTGGCCTGGTTTTATGACCACAGTGGGTAATATTGCTGGCCCACTACTAGCGTACGAAGTTCTAACCGCCTTTTTCTTGGAGGCCACATTTCTTGGCATCATGTTATTTGGTCGTGGTCGCGTATCCGAAACCGTGCACACCATCGCCTGTTTTTTAGTTGCAGCCGGCACTACCGCATCTGCCTACTGGATTTTGGCACTGAACACATGGATGCAAGTGCCAACAGGCTTTGAAATGATCGAAGGTCAAGCCCACGTAACCAGCTGGGCTGCTATTTTATGGAACGACGCACTCGCTTATCGCTTAACTCATATGTTGTTAGCCTCAGTATTAACGGCTTCTTTTTTAGTCGCGGGCATTTCAGCTTATCGGCTATTACGCCACGATAATGGACCAGACGTTAAGGTTGCGCTGCAGACAGGTGTGTTGGTCGCAGCACTGATTATTCCGCTCCAAATTTTTGTGGGTGACTTGCACGGCCTGAATACACTCAAACATCAGCCAGCCAAAATTGCTGCTATTGAAGGAATTTGGGAGCGCGAACGAGGTGTGCCACTCTTATTGTTTGCGCTTCCAAATGAAACGACACGCAGCAACGACTTCGCCATTGGCATACCCAAGTTAGCGAGCTTAATTCTGACGCATGATCCCAATGGCGAACTGCCAGGCTTAAATGAATTTGCCGAAGGCCATGCCCCGGTCGCCCCAGTATTCTGGTCATTTCGTGTGATGGTCGGCGTTGGTTTATTAATGCTGGCAGTGGCGTGGTTTTGGAGCTTTTTGTTATGGCGCCGACAGACACCACGTTGGGCGCTTATAGGCTTAGTCGCCATGACGTTTTCAGGCTGGGTAGCCACCTTGGCCGGTTGGTATGTTACGGAAATTGGGCGCCAACCTTGGTTAGTTACCGGCGTATTACTCACCAAAGACGCAGCTTCAGCAGTTCCAGCTGCGACAATTTTTGGTTCATTGACTATGTACCTAGTGCTATATGCCGCACTATTACTGTCATATATTTCGGTGGTGTTTTATTTAGCCCGTAAAGCAGGAGCTCCATCATGATTTTACCGTGGATTCCAGATGAGGCATTGCCAATTATTTTTGCTGGACTAATGGGCTTATCGCTTCTGCTCTATGGTTTACTCGATGGGCTTGATTTGGGCGTTGGTGTATTAATGCGACGAGCCAACCAACAACATAGAGACTTAATGATTGCGTCTATTGGCCCATTTTGGGATGCCAATGAAACTTGGCTGGTATTAGGGATTGGTTTATTACTAGTCGCTTTCCCTGTAGCACATGGCATGATCTTGGGAGCGTTATATATTCCGGTAGCCATATTATTGCTAGGGCTTATTTTACGTGGTGTAGCATTTGACTTCCGCGTGAAAGCGCAAGACAACCGCAGGCCACTATGGAATGCCTTATTTTACCTAGGCTCACTCATGGCCTGCTTGGCACAGGGCTATATGTTGGGTAACTACCTAATGGGCTTTGCAAGCGACTGGGTCTCACTCATTTTCTCCGCGTTTATTGCACTGTGTTTTGTTGCTGGTTATGCCTTGCTAGGCTCATGCTGGTTAATTATGAAAACCGAAAATGAGCTAAGAATCCGAGCTGTGCGTTGGGCACGTGGTAGCCTGTGGTTAACCGCAGCGGGAATCGCCGCAATTTCGATTGCTACTCCACTCGTTTCAGAGCGCATGGCCGAGCGTTGGTTTAGCCTACCAAACCTATTTTTCTTATTGCCAGTTCCAATCATCACCACCGCCATCATCATGGGCCTAGATCGCGTATTAACAGGCATGCTAAATACCTCGGAGGAACGCTTAAACTGGGTTCCTTTTGCTGGCACGGTAGCACTATTCATGCTGGCTTCTGGTGGCATTGCGTATAGCTTATTTCCTTACGTATTAATTGATCAGATGACTTTTGCTGAAGCCGCTGCAGCGCCAGAATCATTACGAGTCATTTTACTTGGCGCGCTGATTGTGCTGCCTATAATCCTGCTCTACACAGCCTACTCCTACCGAGTATTCTGGGGTAAAACACGTCTACTCACTTATGAATAAGATCACCACACCATGAAAGCTGAGTTTTGGCATGAACGTTGGAGCCGGCAAGAAATAGGCTTCCATCGCAAGCAAGTACACCCATTGTTAGACCAATTTTATGATCGGCTAAGGCCAGAGCATCACACCATATTTGTTCCCTTATGCGGAAAATCTATCGACATGCTGTGGCTAGCCGACCATGGCCTACAAGTTGTCGGCAGTGAACTTTCAAAACTTGCAGTAAGTACTTTTTTTGAAGAAAACAAACTCACTCAGGAAGTTTTAAGTGTCGAGCCCCTTCAAGGATTTCGTTCTGAGCGTGTATTAATTTGGCAAGGTGACTATTTTGCGCTTTTGGCCCGCCACCTAAACGGTGCAAGCTGCTTTTATGATCGTGCTGCACTTGTGGCATTGCCAGCGGATATGCGCACTCAGTATGTTGAGAAGCTAAATACATTAATGCCAATGAGTGCCGAAGGTTTATTAATTACCTTTGATTATGACACCACACAAATGGATGGCCCGCCTTTTGCAGTGCCGACAACTGAGGTATATGCGTTGTTTGCTAACGAGTGGGAAATCACTAACT
>CAMTYC010000018.1:0-5808 GCA_947085865.1 uncultured Moraxellaceae bacterium | reverse complement strand
TGATGACGTGCGTCTAAATAGCCTGTTTCAAGGCGGCCTTGATTTGGCTGATGAGCCGGTTTGGCAGGGTGTATTAAGGCAGGCAACTGTGAAGGCGGAGGCTGCGGGCGAATGGCAGTTAGCAAACCCTGCTGAACTGATGCTGTCAGCGCAACAACAGCGGCTTGCTCGTCAATGTTGGCTGCAGTCACCCTGGCAGCTTTGTCTTGATGCAGACTTAAATCCACAGCAATGGCTGGCCAATGTAGATGCGCAGGGCAAGGATTTAGGAGCAGCTTCAATGCAGCTTAAGCGCGACCCAACGTTGGTTGATCCGCCTTTAGACGTTAGCATTAATTTGAAGTCTTTAGATCTTGCCAAGCTCCCTGTCACAACACCGGTTGGTATGCGCTATAGCGGTATCTTGACAGGGCAGGTGGACGTGTCTGGCAGTCTTGAGGCGCCACTAGCTAATGGCCAGCTGCGACTGGCGGAAGGCAGCTTATTATATCCAGAGTACGCACTGGACTGGCGACCACTGACGTTGGCCATTGATTTCTTGGGCGATAAGGTTGAGTTGCTAGGCAACATCGCAGACCAACAAAAAGGGTTGGTTGAAATTACCGGGGAAGCCTCACTACAGGCGGACTGGCAGGCAAGTATCAATATTAAAGGGCAAGATTTAGGCTTTGGTTTTAAGCGTGTAGCACGTGTGCGCTTAAGTCCTGATATCGCGATTGAGGCTAACTCAACCTCGGTGCGTGTACGTGGCCAAATTGCCGTGCCTTATGGCCGTATTACCTTGGCAGATTTTGAGGCCGCTGCAGCACAACCATCGTCTGATGTAGTGATTGTGGTTGATCAGCAAGGCAACAATCTACGTTTGGAAAAAGCGCCATTAGATGCCGTTGCTATTGATATGTTTGTGACGGTAGTTTTAGGGAATGACGTACGAATTAGCGGCATGGGGCTAAACACCGACCTCCAGGGTAGATTAGAGATTAGCCAGCGCCCCGAGACCTTTTTGGCCGCAAACGGCGAGCTTCGTTTTGGTGACAGCGCGGTTTTTGAGGCTTATGGCCAGCGTTTGCAAATTAGAACAGGCCGATTCTTATTCGCCGGCCCAGTGGGCAGACCCAATATTAATATCGAGGCAGTGCGTGTAGTGGATGATGTCACTGTCGGTTTGCGTGTATCCGGCATGCCACCTACACCTGCGGCAGAGCTATTTTCTGACCAAGCCATGTCGCAAGAAGAAATGTTGTCATACTTAGTATTAGGGCGCTCGCTTAGTAATGCAGGCACTCCAACTGCTGCAGAACAACAAGCAATGGCGCTGGGGGCTGCCTTAAAGTTGAGTGGTCAAACCGGTGTGTTAGAGCGTTTTGGTTCGCGACTGGGTATCAGTGATTTTACCCTAGCAACAGAAGGTGATAGTGACCAAACCCAAGTTGCTGTTTCGGGTTATTTGCGGCCAAATCTGCAATTAAGTTTTGGTGTGGGGCTGTTTGATCAGTCGCAACTGGTGCGCGTTCGTTACCGTATCAATCCAAGGTTGTCGTTAGAAGCGATTAGCTCGTTGGAATCCGCGATCACGCTATTTTATACCTTTAGGCGTTGATGCTTTTGCGCTTCTGTAGGCCTTTCGCTACACTCACGCGCCTTAACATTATGCCTGCCCGTCTATTGGAGTAGTTATGCCGGTTATTACCTTGCCAGATGGCTCACAACGTTCGTTTGATCATGCCGTTTCCGTCATGGACGTTGCCACGAGCATCGGTCCTGGTTTGGCTAAGGTCACGGTAGCCGGCAAAGTTAGCAGCAACGGTTCGGATTGGTCATTAATTGATGCCTGCGACCCAATTCAAGACGATGTGCATTTGCAAATCATCACGCCCAAAAATGATGAAGGTGTTGAGATTATTCGTCACTCCTGTGCGCATTTGGTGGGTCATGCTGTCAAGCAGTTGTATCCCACCGCCAAAATGGTAATTGGCCCGGTAATCGCTGAGGGCTTTTATTACGATATCGCCTATGAGCGTTCTTTTACGCCAGATGATCTTGCCGCCATTGAAGCGCGCATGAATGAGCTGATTGCCAAAGATTATGACGTCATCAAAAAAGTAACTCCGCGTGATGAAGTCATTGCTGTTTTTAAATCTCGTGGTGAAGACTACAAGCTGCGTTTAGTGGATGACATGCCTGATGAGCAGGCCATGGGCTTGTATTATCACGAAGAATACGTGGATATGTGCCGTGGCCCGCACGTGCCTAATACGCGCTTTTTGAAAGCCTTTAAGCTGACCAAACTCTCTGGTGCCTACTGGCGTGGTGATGCAAAAAATGAGCAGCTGCAACGTGTTTATGGCACTGCCTGGGCTGATAAAAAACAATTAGCCGCTTATATCCAACGTATGGAAGAAGCTGAAAAGCGTGACCACCGTAAAATTGGTAAAGCGTTAGACTTATTCCACTTGCAAGAAGAAGCGCCGGGCATGGTGTTTTGGCACCCTAATGGCTGGACCATATACCAAGAACTTGAGCAGTATATGCGCCGTGTTCAGCGCGAAAACGGCTATCAGGAAGTTAAAACGCCGCAGGTGGTTGATCGAGTGCTGTGGGAAAAATCCGGCCACTGGGAAAACTACGCCGAGAATATGTTTACCACTTCATCGGAAAGCCGCGACTATGCGGTGAAACCGATGAACTGCCCATGCCATGTGCAGATTTTTAATCAAGGCCTGAAGTCATATCGCGATTTACCGTTGCGCTTGGCTGAGTTTGGCGCCTGCCATCGCAATGAGCCCTCCGGTGCATTACACGGCATTATGCGTGTGCGTGGTTTCACTCAGGATGACGCGCATATTTTCTGTACCGAAGCACAAATTGGCCAAGAAGCGGCAGACTTTATTAAGCTCACCTTGGATGTTTATGCCGACTTTGGTTTTACAGATATCAGCCTGAAACTTTCCACCCGCCCCGAAAAACGTGTGGGTGAAGATGCATTGTGGGATAGGGCTGAAGCAGCGATGGCTAAGGCATTGTATGATGCTGGTCTTGAGTGGCAGCTGCAGCCAGGTGAAGGCGCATTTTACGGCCCGAAAATAGAATTTACGCTGCATGATTGCATTGGCCGTGCTTGGCAGTGTGGTACGTTGCAATTGGATTTCAATTTGCCGCAACGTTTAGATGCCAGCTATATCGCTGAAGATAATAGCCGCCAATTCCCGGTGATGTTGCATCGCGCTATCTTGGGATCATTTGAACGTTTTATCGGTATGTTGTTGGAAAACTACGCAGGAATCCTGCCGGCCTGGCTGTCGCCAGTGCAAGTTTGTGTGATCAACATTACCGATAAACAGGCCGATTCAGTCAAAGAAGTGGAAAAGAGCCTGAAATTGAAGGGATTTAGAGCCATTACTGACTTGAGAAACGAGAAGGTAGGTTATAAAATCCGCGAACGAACGCTACAACGTATTCCTTACCTATTAGTTGTTGGGGATCGCGAAGCAGAAAATGGAACCGTCGCGGTAAGATCCCGTAAAGGCGAAGATTTAGGTGTCATGACACCTGAAGCCTTTATGGATTTATTAGCGGCGGATATTGCCCGTAAGGGTCGAGTTGTGGAGAAAGAACATTAAGCCGGACAAACAGCAGGGCCGTGACAAGCGCGCGACCATCAACGCCGATATTACGCACCGTGAAGTGCGTTTGATTGATCAAAATGGTGAACAAGTCGGGATTGTACCGATTCGTGAAGCCTTGGCAGCGGCGGAAGCCGTTGAGTTAGATCTCGTTGAGATTGTTGCCGATGCCGAGCCGCCCGTATGTCGCATTATGGACTACGGTAAGTTTGTCTTCGAAAAGAAGCAGCAGGCCAAAGAAGCTAAGAAAAAGCAGCACCAAATGCAGATTAAAGAAATTAAGCTGCGTCCTGGTACTGAAGAGGCCGACTACCAAGTCAAGCTGCGTAATATCATCCGCTTCTTAGAAGATGGTGATAAGTGCAAGGTTACATTGCGTTTTCGCGGACGCGAAATGGCGCACCAAGAGCTGGGTTTAAAACAGCTTCAACGAATCGAGGCCGATTTGGTCGAGATCGGGGTGGTGGAACAATCCCCGAAAATTGAGGGACGCATGATGGGCATGCTCATCGGTCCCAAGAAAAAGCGGTAAATTAGCAGGACGCTGATTTGCAACTTACCCCCAAGTCACTTTGGTCATGCCTGCGGGCACCCAGAACAAGGCTGAAAGGGTCACTAACGAGGTATTAAAATGTCTGCAAAGATCAAGACCAAACGCGGCGCTGCAAAGCGTTTCGTTAAAACAGCGAATGGCTTCAAGCGCAAACAAGCTTACAAGCGCCACATTCTTACCAAAAAATCAGCCAAGCGTATTCGCCAGCTGCGCCCCATGACTCAGGTTGCTGCCTGTGACGTGCCAAGCGTACTGCGTATGCTGCCTAACTGCTGATCGGACGGAGGATAAAAAATGGCTCGTGTTAAGCGTGGCGTTGTCGCCCATCGTCGTCATAAAAAAGTTCTGGAACGTGCAAAGGGTTACTACGGTGCCCGTTCGCGTGTGTACCGTGTAGCATTTCAGGCAGTTATTAAAGCTGGCCAGTATGCTTACCGTGACCGTCGCCAGAAGAAGCGTCAGTTCCGTGCCCTGTGGATTGCTCGTATCAACGCGGCTTCGCGTCTGAACGGTCTGTCCTATAGCCGTTTAATCAACGGCCTGAAAAAGGCATCGATCGAAATTGACCGTCGTGTATTGGCTGATATTGCCGTACATGATGCTGCGGGTTTTGCTGCTATTGCCGAAAAGGCCAAAGCTAGCCTCGCTGCATAAGTCGGTTAGTGTCAGGCCGTGATTTGTCTGGCATGCCAAAAGGGGAAGGGCTGTCTAAGTTCTTCCCCTTTTGTGTTTTAAGCACACACGATAAGCGGCAATCAGTTAAGACTGAATTTGGAAAGGCATCATGAGTGAATTGCAAGAGTTGGTTTTGCAAGTGCAAACCGAAGTGGCAGCGGCAACAGACATCAGTGCAGTTGACGCATTGCGTGTTCAATATCTTGGCAAAAAAAGCCGCTTAAGTGAGCTTTCTAAGCGTATGGGCCAGCTTGATGAAGCTGAGCGTAAGCGTTATGGCGCTGAGTTAAATGTCGCCCGTGAAGCGATTACGCAAGCGCTGACTGAACGCAAGCAGGGCATTGAGGCCGATTTATTGGCCCAGCAGCTAATTGCTGAGCGTATTGACGTTACCTTGCCTGGCCGTCACGTCGCATCCGGTGGTTTGCACCCTGTGACGCGAGTTTTGCAGCGCATGGAAGACTTTTTTATTCGTGCCGGTTTTACTGTGGCCGATGGCCCTGAAGTCGAGGACGACTTCCATAATTTTGAAGCATTAAACATTCCTGCGCATCATCCAGCGCGTGCGATGCACGACACCTTTTATTTTGATGCCCACCGTTTATTGCGTACTCATACATCACCGGTGCAGGTGCGTGTGATGGAGTCACAACAACCGCCAATTCGTATCGTCTGCCCAGGTCGAGTTTATCGCTGTGACTCGGACTTAACGCACTCGCCAATGTTTCATCAAATTGAAGGCTTATTGATTGATGAGAAGGTTACGTTTGCTGACCTAAAAGGCATTATTGAAGACTTTTTGCGGGTGTTTTTTGAACGCGAGCTTCAAGTACGTTTTCGCCCGTCCTACTTTCCATTCACTGAGCCATCGGCAGAAGTTGATATTCAGTGTGTGATGTGTGGTGGTGATGGCTGCCGAGTCTGTAAACATACCGGTTGGTTAGAGGTTTTGGGTTG
>CAMTYC010000017.1:0-10535 GCA_947085865.1 uncultured Moraxellaceae bacterium | reverse complement strand
TGTCGCCAAGCGCCAAAATGGTGTCTTAGTTTCCATGGTGCAAGGTACAGCGCTGGGTTATGCGCTGTGGAATTTGCAGGAACGTGGTCGTATGTTTATTGGCCCACAAACCGAAGTATACGAAGGCATGGTAGTTGGCTTGAACTCACGTGGTGACGACATGGTTGTTAACCCAACTAAAGCCAAACAGCTAACCAACGTTCGCGCCTCCGGCACCGACGAAAACATTGTGCTGACACCAGCTGTGCGTTTCACGCTTGAGCAAGCATTGGAGTTTATTGAAGAAGATGAACTGGTTGAAGTAACACCCCAAACCATTCGTATTCGCAAGCGCCATTTGACTGAAAATGAGCGTAAGCGTGCCGGTCGTAACTAATACCTAAAGCGTTAACTTTATAAAAAAGCCGGACTAGATCCGGCTTTTTTATGACTACGATTTAAGATTATTGCACTGCCCGCAAGGCCTGCCTAAACCAGTCAGGCATATCAACTGGCCGGCCTGTGCTAGGGCTTACCGTGAACTGCAGTGTTTCTGCTTCTGCTACAACCCGTCCCAACTTTTCACTAAACAATTGATAGTGAATCACCATTCGATCGGCTGCCTTTAGATCGACTCGCAGACCAATATGCAAAGTATCGGGATAAATCACGGGCGCCTTGTAACGGCAACGTGCATCGGCAATCACCAACCCCACTTGTTCATCAAATAAACGAGGGAAAATACCCAAGTGTTCCATCATGCCCAAACGCGACTGCTCTAGGTACTGGAAATACACCACATTATTCACATGACCTAACGCATCCATATCGCCCCAGTGCACTTTTTTAACATGCACATAATTAAAACGAGACGCCATGTCGGCGACTGATACTGGCCAATTCTTAGCAGCACTATTCATTTTCAGGCGTCCAACCTTGAGGACGTTCATAATCATCGCCACTCAAATACTTCTCGAGTTGATCTGCTAAAAACTTCTGCGCCTGTGCGTCCATTAGGTTCAGACGATTTTCATTAATCAGCATGGTCTGATGTTTTAACCACTGCTGCCATGCCTCTTTCGATACTGTCTCAAACACGGCCTGACCGCGTGGCCCAGGAAAAGGAGGAAAGGCTAGGCCTTCTAACTCTTGTTTTAACTTGCGACAAAGCACCATACGCGTCATGAACCACTCCTCTCATTCGCCAATCGTTGTAATAACTGAGCCACCGGTTGTGGCAACCCTAAATTCGGCAATTGCCCTAGTTTAACCCATTGACCTGATGACTCCTGCACAACGTTGCCGAAGCCATCACACTCAGTAATTAACAGCGGGTGTATATGCAACTGGAAGTGCGAAAACACATGCTTAAACGGTGTTAGTAGCTGACCATTAAGCCCTTCAGGCAAATCTGTAGTGGAAAGCGCTCGCTCATGCTCTGGAAAGCTCCACAAGCCACCCCAGATGCCGCTGGGCGGTCGTTGCACTAACCAAACGCTGTTATGGCGCTTATAGACCAGCAGCCAGACAGCGCGCTCTGGCACACTTTGCTTTTTGCGCTTTTGCGGATAGTTGGTCACAGCATCTAATGCCAAGGCCTTACAGTCTTCAGCAACCGGACAGATCAAGCAGCTAGGTTTACTGCGCGTACACAGCGTTGCCCCTAAGTCCATCATTGCTTGGGTATAGTTGGCCACCCGCTCTTGTGGCGTAAATGTTTCCGCTACTTGCCAATAGTGCTGACTGACTTGCGCCTGTGCAGGGTCGCCACTAATCGCCTGATGACGACCTAACACACGCTTAACATTGCCATCTAAAATGACGGCGCGGCGACCAAAGCCAAGGCTCATAATAGCGCCAGCGGTTGATCGACCAATGCCGGGCAGGGCTTGCAAATCATCTAGGTCAGCGGGCAAATCACCCTGATGTAACGCAACGCATTGTTGTGCCGCTTTATGTAAATTACGACCACGGGCGTAATACCCTAGTCCCGTCCATAGATGAAGTACCTCATCTAAGTCCGCCGAGGCCAAATCTGACAGGCTAGGAAAGCGCGCCATAAAGCGTTCAAAGTATGGGATTACGGTAGCAACTTGGGTTTGCTGCAACATAATTTCAGACACCCACACACGATAAGGTGTCACCGACTGTTGCCAAGGTAGGTCTTTGCGCCCGTGCTGGTCAAACCAAACCAGCACACGCTGCGCAAAATTATCGCTTAAAGACATCAAATAATTGCTTAACCGCTTCTTGCTGAACAGGGTCTAGCTTGTCGCCAATTTTTTCATTCAAGCGCTCTTGTAGCTGCTGCTTACCACGGTCAACTTCTTCAGCTACGCGAGCCTGCGCCATTTGCGCCACTAGCCCTTGCATACCTTGACTATCCAAACCACAAAGCGTGGCCAGGCTTCCTTTTAAACTACCGTTACAACGAACAGGGATTGGATACTCAGCCATTTTGGCATAACGCTCACCCCAAAACTTACGATCAAGTTTTAGCTGAAAACGATAGTCCACATCCTGCGTTTCTAGGTTATATGTGCCAGAGCCACCGACTTGAATGTCTTTCAAATCAGCTTTCATCGACTCATTTTTTACAACGCCCTGGTTCAGACTAACTTCACCCAAAAGGCTCACAATCTCAGTATCACGGATTTTTTTACCTTGAATGCTCGCTGCATCTCGACCAGTAAGCGCGGGCAAAAGGGCCTGATACTTACCTAAGGCGTTTAATAGCGCATCGCCAATATTGATGCCTTTGATGAGACCTTCATTTAGGCGCAAGGTATTTGGGCCTTGAGCTGACTTAACCCATTCATCAACGCTATTGCCACTGACTTTTACATTACCGTTAAAATTCATACGGCCTGTAAAAACATCCTGCTCAAGGCTACGCTTGGCAATTGGGCCGAGGTCAATATCTTTCAACACAGGGCTTAGACTGATTTGTGGCTTAGCTGCTCGTACATCAATGGTCATCGGCAAACTAAAACTACCACCCTCAATATTGCCCCGCAGCTCACTCACCGTGACCAGACCACTACGTGCGGTTGCAGCTAAGCGTAATTGACGAATAGGGTAGGTAATCACTTCAAGGCTACCGGCGGTCAATCCGATGTCTAGATTTTGGTCACGCAATAAAGCCACTGGCAATAAACCCTCGGCCTGCTCTTGTGTTGTTTTTGCAGCTGCTGGTTTGCCCTTAGTAGCAGGCTGTTCTGGCGGCAAATAGTGATCAACATTAATGGCATCTAAATTCAGACGTGCATACAAACGGCTATTGGGTAGCTCTCGTACACCAGCCTCACCTGTGATGGTACTGCCGTCTAATTTAAGTGTCAGATTGCGTGCCAAATACTCACGCTCATTGCCACTTAAGTCTGTGCGTAAGCTAACTTGCTTCAGCACATTAGGATTTGCCGTTACCGGCACATCCATACCGGCAATTTTCATTAACTCTCGTGGATTAAAGCTGTTGGAGGCCAATTTGCCATTAATGCGCATGCCATCGGTCACGTCACCTTTTCCGGACGCCAGCGCCGGCAAGCTGACGCTCACAGCACCATCAAGCTGGGCATTAGCAGCTTTAGCTTGCAACTTACTAAGCTGAACTTCACCGGTTTTCCAATTGGCTGCTAAATCAGCCGTTACTTTGGCAGGCAGAGTGCCTTTAATAGCAGCATCAGCCAACACGGCATCAATAATGATATTGCTTAGGTTAGCTTGGCTATTTTTCAAATTCACTGCAACGTCAGAAGAGAGCTTTGCGGTGATTGGAGCGGGGCGACCCTTGTCTTGATAACTTGCATCAATCGTTAGCTGGCTAACATTCACCACCTCAGTGCCAAGATCTGCTTTTAACGCCGTTTGTAGCTTAATTTCTGCTGGTTTTACCAAATTTGGATCGGCATAAATCACCGTCGCCACCAACGCATCAACTTGATATAAGTTGTTAGTTATATCGGCATCAACTTGCGCCACCGTAGCGGCCAAAGTGGTTGGTGCAGGCACGCCAGAACCAGATAGATCCAATGTCAGTTTTACATCACTTAACTGATGCTGCTGTGCGTCTAGATTCACTTTGGCCGTGGTATCCAAGCTAATGCCGGCAATAATCGTGTCTTTGTTCGCGTCAGTTTGAGCAAAGTCAAAACCAAGGCTTAATGGGAAAGCCTTTTCAAGATCGATGCTGCTGGCACGTAAACGGAAATTAGTTAATTCACGTGTCACCTTGGCAACATCATCAATCAAGGTCAGCTGAGTGTTTTTAATATCCACCACTTCTACGGCTAATTTCACCGCACCACTGTCATCTTCTTTATCTTCACTTTTAAGCTTTTCAATTAAGCGATCCCAGTTAGTTTTACCGTCGGCTAGCTGCACAAAACGGATACGCGCACCATCAAGTAACACCTCATCAATATTGACCTGCCCTGCCAGCAGCGGCATCAGCTCTACTGATACCGAGGCAGATTCAACGGCTAATAGCGGCTCCGCTTGATCTGGGTCTGAAAAAGTTGTCTCGCCTAAACGAATACCAACGCTGGGATAAAGCTGCCAGGCCAAATCACCGGTCAACAACAGATCCATATCTGTTTTGTCTTTGACCACTGCGGTTAATTCATCTTTGTAATCATTAGGGTCAAGCACAAAAACAACATAGGCCGCTAAGGCCGAGACTGATAACAGCAGCGCTGCAAAAATTCCACCCACCCAAAGCACTATTTTTTTCATGAGCTTAATTCCGCTTGGTCGATTGCTTGATAGTTATCTGCACTCAATACACGACGTCCGGCTGAGCGCTCCAATGACTGAACATTTTGCACAAACTGCGCCAACACGCCACGACCTCGATTGGCCTGATGCACCGCCATTTGTGTCAGTGTGCGCTGATCTTGTTCGCCTATAGCCCATAACGCACAAATTGGCTTATCGTTGAACCAGCCAATATAGAGGTCTGCCGCAGGTGTGGGCGGATTGGGTGAAAACGAAGGCTGTAGTTGAACTAATCTTGCCGCCAAGTCATCTGGCAAAGGCAGCGTCTGAATTTTGCTTATTAATGGCATTTTGAGCTCTACACCGAATTCAATGCATGCAGTGTAGCCTAGTGACAGCTATAATCGCGAGATCACGAATAGCGAAAGAGGCGAGCATGAGCACGCGCCAAGCGGAAGTTATACGCAATACACGCGAAACACAGATTCGCGCCGTCATCAATTTAGATGGCAGCGGGCAGGGCGACTTGCAAACCGGCATGCCGTTTCTCGACCACATGCTTGATCAAGTCGTACGTCACGGCCTGATCGACATCACCTTGATCAATAAAGGTGACCACCACATTGATGACCACCACAGCGCTGAAGACTGCGGCATTACCTTAGGTCAAGCTTTCGCTCAAGCGATTGGTGACAAAACTGGCGTGCGTCGTTACGGCCACGCTTATGTGCCACTCGACGAGGCTTTATCGCGTGTCGTCATTGATTTGTCTGGCCGACCTGGTTTGGAAATGCACTGCGAGTTTACTCGTAGCCATATTGGTCAGTTTGACGTGGACTTATTCTTTGAGTTTTTCCAAGGCTTTGTGAATCACGCCAATGTCACGCTGCACTTGGACAATTTGCGCGGTCGTAACTCGCACCACCAAGCTGAAACCTTATTTAAGGCCTTCGGTCGCGCCTTGCGCATGGCCGTTGAAGTCGACCCGCGTATGCAGGGTCAGATGCCATCCACTAAGGGCAGCTTATAACGCTATGACACGTGTTGCGGTTCTAGATTACGGCATGGGCAACCTGCACTCGGTTGCCAAAGCGTTAGAAAAAGTTGGTGCCAGCAAAGTCATTGTGACTGATAAAGTTAGTGAGATTCGCGCTGCTGATCGACTCGTGCTGCCTGGCCAAGGAGCTATGCGTGACTGCATGGCGGAAATGCATCATCACGGCATTGATGATGTCGTGCGTGAACTGATAAATGACAAACCGCTGCTAGGCATCTGTGTTGGCATGCAAGCTTTGCTCAGCCATTCCGATGAAAATGGCGGAGTCGACGGACTGGGCCTTTATGCGGGACAGGTCAAATTCTTTAATGACCTCGAAGAGGTGCAACAACAGCGCCTTAAAGTGCCGCATATGGGCTGGAATACTGTTGCACAGCAGCAGTCCCACCCTTTGTGGCAAGGCATTAACAACTTAGCTCGGTTCTACTTTGTTCATAGTTATTATTGTGTACTCGATGATCCTGCCTTTAGTGCTGGCGAGACCGATTACGGTCACCGCTTTTCTTGTGCACTGGCTAAGGACAACGTCTTTGCCGTTCAGTTTCACCCAGAAAAAAGCGCCAAAGACGGCCTGCAATTACTGCAAAACTTCCTGCACTGGCAACCCTAATTAACGCGCGGGCATAAATGCCCCACGGAGTGACTCATGCTGATTATTCCTGCTATCGACCTTAAAGATGGCGCCTGTGTTCGTCTCAAACAAGGCCGCATGGAAGACGATACCGTTTTTTCTGATGACCCGATTGGTGTTGCTGCACAGTGGGTAGAGCAAGGTGCTAGACGCTTGCACTTAGTAGACCTAAACGGTGCGTTTGCTGGCACACCAATCAACGGTGAAATTGTGCGTGCGATTGCGCAGCGCTGGCCTGCGCTGCCAATCCAAATTGGTGGTGGTATTCGCTCGCTAGAAACCATCGAAGCCTATGTACAAGCCGGTGTGTCATGGGTCATCTTGGGCACTAAAGCTGTTAAAGAGCCCAGCTTTGTACGCGAAGCGTGTAAAGCATTTCCAGGCAAAGTTATTGTTGGCATTGACGCCAAAGATGGCTGGGTGGCAACAGATGGCTGGGCCGAGGTTTCGTCTATTCAAGCCGTCGATTTAGCCAAACAATTTAAAGCTGATGGTATCAGCGCAATTGTCTACACCGATATTGCTCGCGACGGCATGATGCAAGGCGTTAATGTCGAAGCAACTGCAAAGTTAGCGCGCGATTCTGGCCTGCCAATTATTGCTTCTGGTGGTGTGACCAACCTAGATGACATTCATCGCTTAATGGCTGTCAAAAATGATGGCATTGTTGGTGCCATTACGGGCCGTGCCATTTACGAAGGCACCTTAGACTTAAGCCAAGCACAGGCCTTAGCTGACGCTTAACAAGCCGCAAGGAACTTAATTGTTATGCCACCAAACCGGCGGCATAACCTGACGACCAAGCCCATTGGAAGTTATAACCTCCCAGCCAGCCAGTCACATCAACCACTTCACCAATAAAATACAAACCTGGCTGTAGACGGCTTTCCATTGTGCGCGATGAAAGCTCATGGGTATCCACACCACCCAAGGTAACCTCTGCAGTACGATAACCTTCAGTGCCAGATGGCTTTAAGACCCAGCCATGAAGATTGGCCGCAAGTGTATCTAACTGGCTGTCGGGAATATCAGCTAAAGGTTTTTCGCTTAGCTGTGGCCATAATAAAGCCTGCAGCTCTAATACTAGGGCCTTAGCCAAATAGTCAGCTAACACTGTTCGCAACAACGAGCGCGGATGCTGACGTTTTAAATCCCGCAAGACTGTCTGTAACTCTTGGCCCGGCAATAGGTCAATACTGACGCTATCACCCAACTGCCAATAATTTGAGGCTTGCAATACAGCTGGTCCACTCAAACCTCGGTGAGTAAATAATAAGTTCTCGCTGAAGGCGGCTTCTCCTGCGCGCACCTGCGATGCCACGGCCAAACCCGATAGTCGCTCCGTCACTGGCTTCATATGATCACTGAACGTAAAAGGCACCAACCCTGCACGTGTCGGCAGCACGGAGTGACCAAACTGCCGTGCCAGATCATATCCGTACCCACTCGCACCCAAGGTAGGAATAGATAAGCCACCGGTTGCTACCACCATCGAGGCACAAATAAAACGCTCTTTTTCCGTCACCAAAACAAAACCAGCATCACTGGCACTAACTGACTGCACTGGACTATTCGTACGAATTTGCACACCGACCTGCTCACACTCAGCAACCAGCATAGCCAAAATTGCTTTTGCCGAATCATTACAAAAGAGCTGACCATGAAGGCGTTCGTGGTAGGGAATACGGTGCTTTTCAACCAGCGCGATAAAGTCCCACTGGGTATAACGACTGAGCGCCGAAATGCAAAAATGGGGATTTGCCGAGAGGAAATTTTCTGGCTCTACCGACAAATTGGTGAAATTGCAGCGACCACCACCCGACATCAAAATCTTTTTACCAATTTTATTGCTGCTATCGAGCACCAGCACTTTTCGCCCACGCTGCCCTGCGGTTAACGCACACATTAGGCCGGAAGCACCGCCACCAACAATAATCACATCAAACACAGAGGCTTTGGCCACCACTTTACTCAACGCAGGAAAACAAGTGAGCTCATTATACGCTGACACAGCACTGACACGGTAAAGCGGCAGCCATGCTAAAATTAGCAATTGCTTAATCACGGTGTTGCTTACATGAGTCTTGCTAAACGCATTATTCCTTGCCTTGATGTTGATCAGGGTCGTGTTGTTAAAGGTGTCAAATTTTTAGACATCCGTGATGCTGGCGACCCAGTTGAAGTGGCCAGACGTTATGACGAACAAGGCGCTGATGAAATCACCTTTCTAGACATCACAGCCAGTGTTGAGGGTCGCGACACCATGGTGCGCACAGTCGAGCGTATGGCATCACAGGTGTTTGTGCCATTAACTGTAGGAGGCGGCATTCGTGAAGTAGCGGATATTCGTCGCTTGCTAAATGCTGGTGCCGATAAAGTCAGTATTAACTCTGCAGCTGTAAAACGTCCGGAATTTGTTGCCGAAGCGTCCTCACGTTTTGGCTCCCAATGTATCGTCGCCGCCATTGATGCCAAACGTGTCTCTGCTTTGGACGAGGCTGGACGTTGGGAAATCTTCACACACGGTGGCCGCAATCGCACGGGCATTGATGCCGTGGCTTGGGCAGTGCGCATGGCAGAGTATGGTGCGGGCGAAATTCTGCTAACCAGCATGGATGCTGACGGCACCAAAGCCGGTTATGACTTGGCACTAGTGAAAGCCATTACCGATGCAGTTAAAGTGCCCGTTATTGCATCAGGCGGAGTAGGCAACTTGCAGCACTTAGCTGACGGCATCATCGAAGGTGGTGCAGATGCGGTGTTGGCTGCCAGCATTTTTCACTTTGGCCAACACACCATCCCCGAAGCTAAGCAGTACTTAGCTGATCGGGGCATCACTATGCGCCTGCTCTAGGCGCTAATAGCTAATAATTACACCAGTTGCCAGGCTGACTTGGGCGGCCGCGAACGCGGGTTTCAAAATACAGGCCAGCTTCACCACTGGTATCACCCACCAATGCAATATTAGCGCCCGCTGACACTTGCTCATTCACTTTGACTTGAATGCTGCGGTTATAACCATACAGCGACATAAAGCCTTTGCCATGATCAATAATGACCAGGTTGCCGTAACCACGTAAGTAGTCGGCATACATTACTTTGCCAGCTTTAACTGCTTTCACCTGAGTGCCAGGACGAGCATCAATCACTAAGCCATTCCAACGCAGACCACCACCACGATCGGCGCCAAACTGCGCACGGATGTTGCCGGACACAGGCAGTGGGCAAGCACCACGGTACGCCACAGAATAATCTGGCGCCTGACCCCAAGCTGGCTCAGCTGGTTTTTCAGGAGGCGGCTTTGGCGCTTCACGGCCAGCAGCTGCAGCCTCTTTTGCACGACGCTCAGCTTCACGGCGAACGCGCTCACGTTCAAGACGCTCTTGCTCACGCGCCTGACGCTCTAAGCGCCGCATCAGCGCCTGTAGATTGGCCTGGTTACGGCGAAGGTCGCGTACTGTTCTGTCTTGTGTGCGAATTTCGCTATTCAGAACAGCTAAGGCTTTTGCACGTTTCGCTTGCGCCTCTTTTAACTGGTCTTCTTCACCAGCCAAACGTTGCGTAAGTTCTTCTAAATTCTTAGTTTGTGCCGCCTCTTCCTGCTCTAGAGCAGCAAGCACCGCCAAGCTAGAATCCAACTCACTAATACGCTCACTTCGCGCCTTATGGATATAGCTGTAATAACGTAACTGACGTGACAGCAGAGCGGGATTTTCTTGGTTTAGCAACAACTTGAAGTAGTCATTTTTACCTGCTCGGTATGACTGTTTAATGTCCGCTTTAAGCTGCTTTAATTGCTCTTCGCGTGCAGAGCGCAGCTTGGTTTGCTCTGACTTTAATTGGGCAATACGCTCACGACTTTTCCGCATATCCTCACGTGTGGCGGCCAATGAGCGGTTAATTTGTTGAATTTGGCGCTCTGCTTCATTGAGTGTTCTTTGTTGTTTTGTCCGTTCGCGCTGACTCAAGGTCAGCTTTTGTTGTGCACTGCGCAATTCACGACCCAGAGAATCCAAGTCAGACTTCGTCGACTGCGCCTGCTGGCGAAGCTGATTACTACTGTTGGCCCACGCCGTCATTGACGTTGCTGGCATCACAAAACAAAACAAAACAACCGCTAACACATACCGCATGCAGAATTCCTATGCTCAG
>CAMTYC010000016.1:0-15007 GCA_947085865.1 uncultured Moraxellaceae bacterium | reverse complement strand
TTGTAATGCTTCGCGCAATAGCGGCCAATTATTAGGATCGTGGTAACGCAAGAACGCTTTGTGCAGACGGCGACGACGATCACCACGCACCACATCAACCTCTTCTGAGTCACGGGTGACTTTGCGCAGCGGATTTTTGCCACTGTGATACATCGCTGTTGCGGTGGCCATGGGTGAAGGATAAAAGGTCTGTACTTGGTCAGCACGGAAACCGTTTTTCTTCAGCCATATGGCTAAATTCATCATGTCTTCATCGGTGGTGCCAGGATGGGCTGCAATGAAGTAAGGAATCAGGTACTGCTCCTTGCCGGCTTCAGCAGAGTACTTATCAAATAGTTGTTTGAACTTGTCATAGCTGCCAATGCCGGGCTTCATCATTTTTGACAGCGGACCATCTTGCGTATGTTCAGGCGCAATTTTTAAATAACCACCAACATGATGGGTGACTAGTTCTTTGACGTACTCAGGCGAGCGCACGGCTAAGTCATAACGAAGTCCTGAGCCAATCAGGATTTTTTTCACGCCTTTCAATTCACGTGCGCGTCGATACAGCTTAATGAGTGGATCATGATCGGTATTTAGATTTTCGCAAATGCCGGGGTAGACGCAAGACGGTTTACGGCATGCCGCTTCAATTTCCGGAGACTTACAGGCCAAGCGATACATATTGGCGGTAGGGCCACCAAGGTCCGAAACAATGCCGGTGAATCCTGGCACATCCCGCATTTTTTCAACTTCACGAATAATCGAGTCTTCGGAGCGATTTTGGATGATGCGACCTTCGTGCTCGGTGATGGAGCAAAAGGTGCAGCCGCCAAAACAGCCGCGCATAATGTTGACTGAAAAACGAATCATTTCGTAGGCAGGAATGCGCGCATCACCATAAGCTGGATGTGGTACACGGGCGTATGGCAAGTCAAAGACATAGTCCATTTCTTCCGTGGTGAGCGGAATCGGTGGCGCATTTAGCCACACATCATTTTCGCCATGGCGTTGAACCAAAGCGCGGGCATTACCGGGATTAGTCTCTAAGTGCAGCACACGATTGGCATGGGCATATAACACGGGGTCTGCTTTGACTTTTTCATAAGACGGCAGACGAATCACTGTTTTGTCGCGTGGCGGCAGCTTTTGTTTTGCTGGCTGCAGCGTGACCACCGTGGTGTCTTCGGGCAGTGCTGTTAATTCACCCCAAGCGCCCGGTGTCACTTCAATGGGCGCGCCAATATCTGTAGCGGCGGGCATGCCAAAGCCTGCACTGCTGCCATCACTAAAACTGGCGCCGGCAAAACTGGCTCCACCCTTTTGTTTTTCAATGTCACAAGCAGCAAGGTCGGCCGTGTTTACATAAGGATTAAGAATGCGATCAACACGACCCGGTGCATCAACACGAGTGGAGTCTAAAACAAAAAAGTCTTCTGGCGTGTCGCGACGTAAAAAAACAGTGCCACGCACATCGGTAATGTCACGAATGTTTTCTCCACGTGACAGGCGATGAGCAATTTCAACAATGGCGCGTTCGGCGTTGCCATAAAGCAAAATGTCAGACTTGGCATCTAGCAAAATGGAACGGCGAACTTTGTCTTGCCAGTAATCGTAATGGGCAATACGACGCAGTGATGCCTCAATGCCACCCAATACCTGCGGCACATCGGGATAGGCTTCGCGTGCACGTTGGGCATAAACCAAACTGGCGCGGTCAGGGCGGCGTCCACCTTGATCGTTGGGTGAGTAGGCATCATCAGAACGAATTTTACGATCAGCCGTGTAACGGTTAATCATCGAATCCATATTGCCGGCGGCAATACCAAAAAATAGATTGGGCTTGCCTAAAACACGGAAGGGATCGGCCGACTGCCATTCGGGTTGGGCAATAATACCCACACGAAAACCCTGGGCCTCTAGCAAGCGACCAATAATGGCCATGCCAAAGCTTGGGTGATCAACGTAGGCATCACCGGTAATAATAATGATGTCGCAGGAGTCCCAGCCGAGCTGGTCCATTTCATCGCGTGACATCGGCAAAAATGGCGCCGTGCCATAGCACTCAGCCCAGTAGCGGTCGTAACCGAACAGGGCTTTGTTGGCTTGTGGATGAGGCAGACTCATGAGGACTCCAGCGGGGTTTAAGCCGCGTTAAAAACCAAGTAATGGCATTAGGGCTAAGACAACTTCAGTGCTCATGCCAGTACGTGAGCCAATATTGGCAGCAAGACCAGTTTTAACACTTGAAATCGAGTTGTTACGCAAGGTGGTGGCAGAGCGAACAGCAGCTTGATCAGCGGCGGCTAAGGGCTTGCCCAGTGCTTTTTCAATGCGTGCAACGGCAGCATTTTCACTGATGGGTTTGCTGGCTTCTGGAAAAAGAGCAGCTAATAACGCGCCATCCATTCCAATTTGTGCACCAACTTGGTTTAAAAAGCCTGATTGTGCGGTATTCATGCCGACTTTGGCTGAGCCTGTTAGGCCCTGAATTTGAATGCGTTCAGCCATCGACAATGCACTACCACGACGAGCCTCAATTGCAGAGAAAAATTGTTGTGCCTGCGTTTGAGACTGTGCACTTTGTTGGTTGCCTTGTGGTTGCGAGCCAGCTTGGCCGGCAGGCTGCATGGTGTTGCAGGCCGTTAGTGCGATGGCGCTAGTTGCAACTAATGCTAAATATGAAAAACGCATGAGATACTCCAGAACTTAAACTTGGGATAGACGCTGACGTGCGCGATCAACAGCTGCACGAACTTGGGCCGGTGCTGTGCCGCCAAAATGATTGCGCGCACTGACTGAGCCTTCTAACGTCAGTACATCAAAGACGTTGTCGCTGATGTCGCTGGAAAACTGCTGTAATTCGGCCAAACTCATTTCACTTAAGTCTTTGCCGGTCTGCACGCCATAGCCAACGGCTTTGCCAACCACTTCGTGAGCATCACGGAAAGCTAGGCCTTTTTTTACTAAATAGTCGGCAAGATCGGTGGCGGTGGCAAAACCACGGCGCGCCGCCTCACGCATAACCTCACGGCGAGGCTGTAAGGCCGGCACCATGTCAGCAAAGGCACGCAGGCTGCCTAGCACGGTATCAACGGCATCAAATAGCGGCTCTTTGTCTTCTTGATTATCTTTGTTGTAGGCCAATGGCTGGCCTTTCATCAATGTCAGCAGCGCTGTTAAATGACCATAGACCCGGCCGGTCTTGCCGCGCACTAACTCTGGCACGTCGGGATTCTTTTTCTGCGGCATGATGGATGAGCCAGTGCAGAAGCGATCTGGCAAATCAACAAACTGAAACTGTGCTGATGCCCATAACACCAACTCTTCGCTAAAGCGCGAAAGGTGCATCATGATCAGTGCAGCTGCACCGCAAAACTCAATGGCGAAGTCACGATCAGAAACGGCATCCAGTGAATTTTCGCAGACTGCATCAAAGCCTAAAAGCTCGGCGGTATAAGCGCGATCGATGGGGTAAGTTGTGCCTGCTAAGGCAGCAGAGCCTAGTGGCAGACGATTGACTCGTTTGCGTAAATCAATGAGGCGCTCATCATCACGCTTCAGATTTTCAAACCAAGCCAACAAATGGTGGCCAAACGTTACCGGCTGCGCAGTTTGTAAGTGCGTAAAGCCTGGCATGATGGTATCGGCTTCACGCTCGGCCAAGTCGATTAAGCCCGTTAGCAGGCGTTTTAACTCACTACGAATGGCATCAATTTCGTCACGTAAATACAGGCGAATATCAGTTGCAACTTGATCGTTACGGCTGCGACCAGTGTGTAGGCGTTTGCCGGCAATACCAATACGTTCGGTTAGGCGATGCTCGATGTTCATGTGAACATCTTCAAGATCAATGCGCCACTCAAACTGGCCCGCTTCGATTTCTTGCTGAATGTGTTGCAGCCCCGAAATAATCAGGTCACGGTCGGCCTCAGAGAGCACACCGACTTTTGCCAACATGGTGGCGTGTGCAATCGAACCACGAATATCTTGGCGATACATGCGTTGGTCAAATTGAACGGATGCAGTGAATTCAGCGACAAACTGATCTGTGGCCTCGGAAAAGCGGCCTCCCCACATGGAGGACGAAGATGTACTCATATGCGTGTAGTCTCAACAAAGTATAGTGCTAGCGGATGTTCAGCCTAGCCAAAAAGTAGTCAATTATAGCGTATAACCGAGCAGACTTGCTGATAACCCGGCGACTCGGGCACACTTCAGCCATGTCAAACTCAATAAAAATAACGATTCCTACCGATGAGGCGCTGTCAGACTTTTGGCTGCCTGACTTTTGCTCGGTCGCAGGTGCCACACGTTTGGGTATCTTGGCGTTCCTAATTGCGTTGATTTTGCTGCTTGCTCAAGCACCCGTGTTATGGCCATTTCCATTCTGGGACTTGTTTCTACTGACTATTTTGTCAGGCTTAGTGATTGCCGTGAGCTTCAGCGTGGTCTGCCGTTTTCGTCGAATAATGGCAGATTGGTCGCACCTCAAAATTGCGGGTATCACCCTGACATTTATTATCTTCAATATGGTCTGGATTAGCTTAATTGGCATTTCAATACTGGAACACTTTGATTTGCCTTTGCTGAGTTACATGACCAATGAACTCAGTATGTTGGTGCGCCACGGTTTGATTGTGTCGGTATTTGCCGGCTTATTTTTTCGCTATTTGGCATTACAAGCGCGTTTAAGACGACGTGAACAAGCCGTATTGAACTCTCGATTAGAGGCATTGCAGGCGCGCATTCAGCCGCACTTTTTGTTTAATTCAATGAATATTATTGCCAGCTTGATTGCAGTTGATCCTGAAAAAGCCGAGCAAGTGGTCGAAGATTTAGCGGCATTATTTCGCGCCAGTCTACGTGACACGGTTGATGTCAGCCTAAAAGAAGAAGTGAGCTTGTGTCGTCGTTATGCCCATATCGAAGAGCTACGCTTAGGTGAGAAGTTACATATTGATTGGCGCTTGCCACAGGATTTATCCGCAGTTCGCATTCCATTACTGACCCTACAGCCTTTATTAGAGAACGCCATTCGGCATGGCGCAGAAATGTCGGCTGAGCACTGCACGATTTCGGTAGAGGTCAGCATTAATGATTACGACGTGCACATTACACTCAGCAACCCCTTAGCTAGTACCAGTCGCCATGATGGCAATCGTATGTCCATGGCCAATGTTAAAGCGCGCTTACAGGCGCGTTTTGGCCCAAGTGCATATCTTGATGCCGCACCGGTGGGGGACCAATTTGTGACACGATTAGGTTATCCGCATGCAGTAAATGCAAACTCGTCGTTGAAATCTTGAGCAGGATGGCGCACATTTAGGCGGTAGTACTAAAAATAATAAAAGCTGTACGAGGGAAGCTTCATGAAAGCACGAGTAATTATTTGTGATGACGAACGTTTAGCTAGAGAGCGCTTGGTTCGCTTGCTAGATGAAATTGGGGATTATGAATTGGTGGGTTTAGCGGAGCATGGCGAACAAGCCTTGCGTCTGGCCACTGAGAAAAGCGCTGATATTGTTCTGTTGGATATGCGTATGCCGGTCATGGATGGCCTAACCTGTGCCCGCCATCTCAATAACTTGCCATCACCACCAGCCATCATTTTCTGTACTGCATTTGATGAACATGCTCTCGAAGCTTTTTCGGTTTCGGCAGCGGGGTATGTGTTGAAGCCTGTTAGCCGAGAAGCATTACGCGAAGCTATGTCGCGTGCTTGTCGAGTGAATCAACTGCAGATGGAAAGTTTGCGTCAGCAGCCTGCAAGCAATGAGCGTCCTGGTGCTCGCAGCCATATTACAGCGCGAACACATCGTGGCATTGAGCTTATTCCATTAGATGAAGTGCGCTACTTTTTGGCCGATCACAAATACGTCACTGTGCGTCATGAGCATGGTGAAGTGTTAATCGATGAAACGCTAAAAGATCTTGAAGA
Organism: uncultured Moraxellaceae bacterium; assembly: GCA_947085865.1. Lineage (GTDB taxonomy): Bacteria > Pseudomonadota > Gammaproteobacteria > Pseudomonadales > Moraxellaceae > Perlucidibaca. Next base: position 9,084 of record CAMTYC010000016.1, on the reverse strand, counting down.
GGAGTTTGCTGACCGCTTCATACGTATTCATCGTAATGCCTTATTGTCATTGCACTTCTTAGAAGGGCTGGAAGTGGTTGCTTCTGGCCAATACCGCGTGCGAATTCGTGGTGTAGACGAACGATTGGTGGTTAGTCGTCGTCATTTGCCGGAGTTGCGCGAAACACTTCACCGCGTCTAACCTTGCAGTTCCCTCGAAGCCGGATACACTGCCATCAGTTATCCGCTTCGAGGCCTTTATGAGTTCACAATCTCCCCTTCGCATTGCTACCCGTCAAAGTGCCTTGGCTCTATGGCAAGCACATTATGTTGCAGATGCCTTACGTGCGCTAAATCCAGAATTAGTCGTCGAGCTGGTGCCGATGGTCACACAAGGTGATCGTATTTTAGATGTGCCGTTGGCCAAAATTGGCGGTAAAGGGCTGTTTGTGAAAGAGCTTGAGCTGGCCATGTTAGATGGTCGCGCCGATATCGCTGTGCACTCCATGAAAGATGTGCCTATGGCCTTTCCTGATGGGCTGTCGCTGGCCGTTATTTGTACGCGCGAAGACCCGAGTGATGCCTTTGTTAGCTCTCGCTTTGAAAGTCTAGGCACCTTGCCGCAAGGTGCTGTCGTTGGTACCTCCAGTTTACGTCGACAATGTCAGTTACGGCGCTGGCGCCCTGACCTGCAAATCAAAGATCTGCGCGGCAACGTCAATACCCGATTGGCACGTTTAGATGCCGGTGAATTTGATGCCATTGTGCTAGCCACCGCAGGCTTGTTGCGCTTAGAAATGGCTGACCGTATTCGTCACCGTATTGCGCCTGAGTTGATGTTGCCCGCAGTTGGACAAGGTGCTGTAGGTATTGAGTGCCGAACTGATGACGAGCGCACACGAGCGCTGTTGGCACCTTTGGCGGATCACATAACCAGTCGTTGTGTGGCTGCTGAGCGAGCCATGAATACACGTTTGCAAGGCGGCTGTCAGGTGCCGATTGCCGGTTATGCAACCTATCAAGATGGGCGAATTCAGCTGCATGCCCGCGTCGGGGCAGTTAATGGCTCGCGCTTATTGGAAGAATCCATGAGTGGGCCAGAAGCGGATGCAGAATTGATGGGTGTTGAAGTGGCTGAGCGTTTGTTAGCGGCTGGTGCGGATGTCATTTTGGCCGAAGTGTATGGCGACTCACATCAGGTGAAATAAATGTCGGCTGAGCTGGCGGGTCTTTGCATTTTAAATCCACGCTTGCCTGAGCAAGCGCAAGTGTGGACACAAGCCTTGCAGGCGCATGGCGCTAACGTTATTGAGCTGCCACTTTTGGCGCTGCGGGCATGTACTTTGAATCAAGACGATAAGTCTAAGATATTGGACCTTGATCGTTACAATGCCTGTATTTTTGTGAGTGCCAATGCGGCTAAGTTTGGATTAGAGGCAGTAGCCGGTTACTGGCCACAATGGCCTTATGGGCTTACTGCGATTGCTGTTGGTGAGGCGACCGCAGCACCGCTACAGGCGGCAGCACTTAATGTATTACTCCCTGAATCAGCCGATAGTGAAGGTTTGCTGGCAATGCCTGAGCTGCAGGCAGAGCAAATTGCTGGCCAGCGTGTGTTGCTGTTTCGTGGCAGCCAAGGACGAGAGTTATTATTGCAAACACTAAGACAGCGCGGTGCACAAGTTGATGTGTTGGCATTGTATGAGGTGTTGCTGCCGGCGTCGGCACAGGCTCAGTGGCAGGCTTTGCCGCATATGCCTGATGTGGTACTGCTGACTAGTCCAATGGTCTGGCAACACTGGCAACAGATCGCGGGTAAATTTGCTGTGCGCCCGACCCTAGTTGTTTCTAGTACGCGCTTGGCACAAGCAGTGCAAGCGGCTGGCGCGAAAGATGTACGTGTAGTCAATGGCGCGAGCTTGCCAGATTGGTTGGCCGCACTGTTATGATAATGCCTTGATAATCTTTGACCGTGGATACCAGCATGTCGAGTCGTACCCCGCTGATCACTTCTGTTGCCGTAAAGCGCCCGCTTACATGGGGCTTTATTGTGTTGTTAACTGTTGTGATTGTGCTGGCGATTTCAGCCAGTGGTTTGGCTTGGCATAGCGAAAAACAACACCGTAAAGCGCGTGCTGATTTGCGGCAAGTTAGTGCTGAATTAAAAACCATTCAATCTGGTCATGAAAAAGTCTTGGCTCAGCAAATTGAGCTAACTCGAGCACAGCTGCAACAGCAAGGTACATTAGATGCCTTGTTAGGTAATGATGCCCTGCTACGGCAGCGTTGGCAGGTGGCGCGCACGCATGAAGCGATTGCCTTAGCCGAGCAATATTTAACCATTCGCCATGACAGTCTGGCCGCCTCTAACTTGTTACAACAAGCTTTTGATGTGATCAGTGCCAGTGAAGATCCGCAACTGCTAGCAGTGCGTCGTGCACTTAGCCAAGATATTGAGTTAATTCGAGCGTTGCCTAAGCCCGATGTGTCAGCGCTGTATCAGCGCCTTGATACGTTGCGGAAAGCCATTGCTGCTTTAGATGTTCCAATGCCTGCTATGCCATCTACAGAATCGACAAAAGCAACCACGGGTGCAACAGTCGCTGAGCGTTGGCACAACTTTGTAGGGCGCGTGGGACAAGTGGCTAGCGATATGCTGGTGTTGCGCCGCCATGACCAGTCTTTGCCACAGTTATTAGAGAGCGAGCGTCGTGCGCTGGCACATGAGCAGCTACAGCTACTGATGGATCAGATACAGCTTATGTTATTGCGTCATGATGAAGTGTTGTTCCGCTCATTATTAACCACATTGAGCCAGCGCCTAAAAACGGACTTTGCCGCAGTTGACACTCAAGCAATACAAGCCGAGCTGACTTCATTACAAGACGCGCCGATTATGGTTAGCGCTCCTTCGCTAAATAGTCGGGCGGCAATTGACCTAGTTATGATTCGTGCTGAGGGCACAAAATAATGCGTGTCTTAAGCTGGGTGTTATTGGCGCTGATCGTGGTTATCTGCCTTGCTGCCTTGGCTTCTCAAGATGCAGGTTATGTGTTGATTAGCTGGCGCGTGTATACCCTTGAGCTAACCTTGACCACGTTGTTAATTGCTTTACTTTTGTTGTCGTGGATGATTTTGCAGCTGATTCGCTTGTCGTACTGGCTGTCTGTTCGTGGTCACGTGCAGTTTGCAGATGAAATCGACACAAAGCCTGCAAACAGGGGTTGACGTAAGGCCCTTGCACGGCTTTAATACGCGCCTCCATCTGGCCGGATAGCTCAGTTGGTAGAGCAGCGGATTGAAAATCCGCGTGTCGGCGGTTCGATTCCGCCTCCGGCCACCATATACAAAGCAAAAAGCCTCGGTAATGCCGGGGCTTTTTGTTATCTGCACTTTTTAAGCTCGAACAATGACCCATACACCGGCTAGTAACATGACGACTGCCGCCACGGCATTCATGGCACGATTAAACGATGATCCAAAGGCATGTCCGGCTTTTACAGCAACATAGACATATACCAGCTTGATGCCACCAACGGCAACAATGGTGATGGCTGAAATAATGATGATGTCTACCAGAGTCAGCGTTGATAAATTAATAAACACTGGTAGGAAGCCTAGGTAAAACAGAATGGCTTTTTGGTCGCCTAAGGTGATGAGCAGGCCCGTCATGAAGCTTGAGAAGCGTGATGTCGGGGAAGCTTGGTAGTGCGTCGAGGCCTTTGCACTTGCCCGCCACATCATAATGCTGAGCCAAATTAAATATCCCCCACCGGCGAACTTAACTAACGCAAATGCTGGCCCTAGCACCTCAACTAGCAACACCAAACCGAATAGGGCTAACAAAATAAAAACGATGTCGCCCAGAACAATGCCGGCAGCTGTGAGTGCGCCATGTAACATGCCGGCGCTTGCCGCTTTGGCGGTCACCGTCAGTACGCTAACACTAGGCACTGCTGCCAATATCAGCATGGCGACGAATAAGGCGCTAATGCTAGTTAGACTGAGACTCATCTCGATAATCTTGCAGGCATATAAGCTGTGCTATGGACAGTAGCGCAGTACTAACTAGTAGCGCTATAGAAACGGGCTGAAGGAACTTGGTGCTGCCAAACGCAAAAAAAGCGCTGTGGAGAAAAACGGTGAACAAACCTAAACAAGCCAACAGCGTGTGTGCTGATCGTGCATATTTTGTGCCTAGCACAGCTTCGCGATAAGCGATTAAGACCAAAGCAATGATAGGTAAGTTTAGTAGGAGGTTGACCTGGTTGCCGCCGGGAATGTGGAATAGCTCCCATTCATGCCAATACGCCGCATCAATTTGATGAACAAAAAGAACGGTGGCATTCGCTATAAATAGTGCAGGTAGCAACGCTGATTTTTGCATTTAAAACTAACTTCCTACCGAGCGATAAGTTTAGGAACTAGCACAGCATACGCCGACATAGTGACCACGACTACATGTCAGGCTGGCATCCTGCAGCAGTGATCGTTAACATCGCGCCATTAGTTTCTAGGGGACTTGTTATGAGCCTGCCATTGCCGGTGCGAAACGCGGCACTGTTTGACGAAATTGCCACATGGTTATGCCAAATTCCACACGCCAAAACGCTTGGCTTTCAGTTTGTGCAGGGCGAGCGTGGGCGAGCCACTATGATGCTGCCCTATGATGAGCGCTTAGTTGGCAATCGTAAAACTGGCGTGCTGCACGGCGGCGTTATTACCTCTTTAGTTGATACCACTAGTGCTTTAAGCATTTTCTCTATGCTTGAAGAGCCTTGCGGCTTTCCTACGCTGGATTTACGCATTGATTACTTGCGCCCTGCTACGCCGGGGTTGCCGGTGTATTGCAGCGCTGAGTGTTATCGCCTGACCCGCGAAATTGCGTTTACACGCGCTACCGCCTATCAGGATGATCAGGCACAGCCGGTAGCGTATAGCGTCGGTACGTTTATGCGGGGCAATAGTTTCGCCGAACCTAATTCCCCGAAAGAGGCCTAATTCATGAGCGAACAATCATCACCTACTGGTTTTGCGGATGTGTTGGCGCAATCGCCTTATGCGCAACTGCTAGGCGTGGAAATGCAGCTAATAAATGCTACGCCACAGTTTGTGCTGCCGTTTCGTCCAGAGAATATTGGAAATGATCATCTGCCCGCATTGCACGGCGGCGTGATTGGCGGTTTTATGGAGACCGCAGGCATTTTGCATTTGCTGTGGTTGCGTGAGTCGACTGAAACGCCACGTACAGTAGACTTCTCTATTGACTACTTACGTGCTGGACGGGCGCAGGCGTTATACGCCGAGTGCAGTGTGACGCGCCAAGGCAAACGTGTAGCTAACGTCCATGTCAGCGCTTGGCAGGAAAGTCGGGATAAGCCCGTGGCCGTGGCTCGGGCTCATTTCTTGTTGGGGTGAGCTTAGCTTTGGCCTAAGGCTTCGGTGTCGATATCGCGAGTTTCTTTAAATAGCAGCAGTGCTGCAATGCTGATGACGGATGCAATCATTAAATACCAACCCACCGCTTGTAAGCCGTAAGTGGTTGCTAACCAAGTTGCCGCATACGGTGCCAATGAGGCGCCAAAAATGCCTGCTAGGTTAAACGTCAGTGAGGCGCCGGTGTAGCGTACTTCCGTGGGAAATAACTCGGATAGTACGGTACCTAATGGGCCATAAACCAGGCCCATAATGCCTAAGCCAATTGCTAAAAACAGTGCGGTCATGGCGGTTGAGTCGGCATTAAACAGATCAGCAAAGAAGAAGCCAAATAACCCCATTGCTACGTTAATCCACAGCAGTGTTGGGCGGCGACCAAAGCGGTCAGCCACTAACGCAGCTAATGGAATGGTTAGGGCAAAAAACAACACACCAAATAGCTGTAACTTCAAAAATGCTTCACGTGTGTATCCCAAAGCAGAGGTGCCCCAGCTTAAGGTGAACACCGTCATTAAGTAGAACAATACAAAAGCGGTGAGCGCGATTAGGGTGCCTAAAATCAGCGCACGTTGGTGATCGCGGAAAACGGTCACCATGGGCAGGCGCACGCGCTCGTTACGGTCCAGTGTGGCTTGGAAAGCGGGTGTTTCATGAATACGTAAGCGCACCCAAAGGCCAACTATGACTAATACGGCACTGGCAATAAAAGGTATGCGCCAGCCCCAGCTCATAAAGTCCGCTTCACTTAAGGTTTGGGTTAACAGCAAAAAGGTAGATGTCGACAAAATAAAACCGATGGGTGCGCCCAACTGGGGGAACATGCCATACCAAGCACGTTTGCCAGGTGGCGCATTCTCAGTGGCTAACAGCACAGCACCACCCCATTCGCCACCTAAGCCTAAACCTTGGCCAAAACGGCATAAAGCCAACAGTAGGGGTGCCACCACGCCAATTTGAGCATAGGTGGGTAGTAAGCCAATCAGTACAGTGGAAATGCCCATGGTGAGCAAGGCGGCAACCAGCGTGGCCTTGCGGCCAATGCGGTCGCCATAATGACCAAATAGTGCTGAGCCTAAAGGGCGTGCAAAAAAGGCAATCGAAAAGGTGGCAAGTGATTGCAGCATTGCAGATGTGGGGTCGGATGCCGGGAAGAATAAGTGCGGGAAGACCAGCACTGCGGCGGTGGCGTAAATATAGAAATCAAAGAATTCGATGGTAGTGCCAATCAGACTGGCAAATAACACACGACCACGAGAGTTTGTTGTTGGAGTAGTGCTTGTGCTCATGGGGAAATGTTTCCGAAAAGGCTATGATGCGGCATGACGTATTTCGTGCTTGGAGTAAATCTTGTCTGTATCTCAGGCCGCTAAGGCGGACATCTATCTGCTTATTGTAACGGTGCTGGCTGCAGTCAGTTGGATTTTTTCGAAAGAAGCCGTGCTGTTAATGCCACCGCTATTATTTATGGCAATGCGCTTTTTACTAGCAGGACTTATCTTGGCCGGTATCGGTATAGACCAGCTTTACCGACTAAATGCTAGACAATGGTTGCGTAGCGCGCGTGTTGGCATGGTGTTCGCTGCTGGTATGTGCCTTTGGATTATGGGTTTGCACTTTGGTCACCATATTGGTGAGGGCGGCTTTTTGACTAGCCTTGGAATTGTTTTAGTGCCAGTGATGGGTCGTTTAGTGTTTCGTGAAATTGTACCAACTAGTACTTGGGTGGCATTGCCAATAGCACTGATCGGTTTGGCGTTTATCAGTTTAGAGGGTGGCTTTAACACTGAGCCAGGGCAGTTATTTTTTATTGCGGCAGCGGTGGTGTTTGCATTGTTTTACACCATGAATACCCGTGCGGCGAATCACCGTGAAGTGGTCAATGCTGACGGCGAATTAACGTTGGTGGATCGTGTGCCAGCATTGCCTCTGACAGCAATTGTGATGCTCTGTGTGGGGTTGGTTGCCACCGTACTAACTATGTTGTTAGAGCCTTGGCAGCAGACAGTCATCAACTTTTCAGGCGCCATGGCGGGTTGGGTGATCGCCAGTGCAGTCATCGGTTCGGCTGCTCGCTTTCTATTACAAACACATGCGCAAAGTCTGTCTAAGCATAGTCATGGCGTAGTGATTATGGTGGTAGAGCCAGTATGGATTGTGTTGTTTGCGTTTGCTTGGTTTGGTGAGCGAATGACACCAGTTCAAGGCGTGGGCTGTGCACTGATTTTTGCGGCGTTATTGGTTAGCCGGCGTGCGATGTTGATGCGTTGGCTGGCGGGCCTGAGAAGGCCCAACCAAGCCTAGCAGGGTTGCTTAGTTTTTAGCGCGTGAACGGAACTCGCCGGTACGCGTGTCAATTTCGATTTTTTCACCGATTTCGATAAAGGCAGCAACTTGCAACTCAAAGCCGTTAGCTAGTTTAGCAGTTTTCATGACTTTGCCTGAGGTGTCGCCACGAGCTGCTGGTTCGGTGTAAGCCACTTCACGCACAATCATGGTTGGCAGTTCAACAGAGATTGGTTTGCCGTCGTAAATAACGACTTGGCAGACTTCTTCCATACCGTCTTCGATGTAGTTGATGGCATCACCCAAGTTGTCTTTTTCGACTTCGTACTGGTTGAACTCTTCGTCCATGAAAATATACATTGGGTCGGAGAAGTAGGAGTAGGTGACGTCTTTGTTTTCTAAAATGACTTGTTCAAACTTTTCATCAGCCTTGTACACAGACTCTTGCGCTTGAGCAGACAACAAGCTTTTCATTTTCATTTTGACCACAGCCGAGTTACGACCCGACTTGTTGAATTCGGCCTTGAGAATGATCATTGGGTTGCCATTGACCATAATGACGTTGCCGGCGCGAAGTTCTTGTGCTGTTTTCATGACGTGTTTTTTCCGGTTTGAACTGAATTGGGCGAGGATTCTACCTCATTTGTGTAAAAACGCATCAGCTGCGTGCTGAGGTCGTTCTGTTGCAATAAATATTCACGCCATTGTCTCATGGCGAATTGCATTGCTGGCAAGGCCTGCAAAAAAGCGGGCCAATCTGGCGCTGTCTCTGTGCTTAGCTGATTCCAAGCCAACATACTATGCCGCCAAACATCTGGCATGTTGCTATGGTCGCTTACTCGCTGAATAAATGCCTGTAGTTTATCGGCATGCGCAAGTTCGGCTTGTGGGTAGATATGCCATAACAAGCTGTTGCCCGCCCATTGCGCTCGCACAAATGAATCTTCACCACGAATTAAGTTTAGGTCACAGCGTGCCAACAAGGCATCAAATTCGGCGTGATTCAGTATCGGTAACACGTTGATGGTTAACGCACCACGCTGATGACTCGATGTCACTGGCTGCCCTGCCCATGCGCTGACATCTGGCAGTGAGCGGCCTTGAAACACATACAGCGTGCTAGCAATGCTGTCGTTTGCTAAGGCGTCTAATAGCTCGCAAATGGCTGGGTTTTCATAGCTGAAAAGGCTGATGCTGCGCGTGCGCTTGTGGGTGCCGATATTATCTAGCCGAGTGATGAGGTCGTTTTCACGTAGTAGGCCGCCGGTATGTTCACTAAAGCCGGGAAACCAAAAGGTTTTGGGTAGGCCTAGCTGCGGGTGAATTGAGCGCATTCGGTGACAGCTCTCGACCCAAGTTTCAGCACTTAAATACTCTAGGTTGATC
>CAMTYC010000015.1:0-26168 GCA_947085865.1 uncultured Moraxellaceae bacterium | reverse complement strand
TCATCCGCGCCGGCGCCATTGTCACTATCGTTGCACCTGATATAGACGACGATGTAGCCAGAATGGTCATCGACTCAAAAGGTCAGTTAGTGCAACGTGCTTGGCAAGCAAGCGATATTAAAGGCCACGACTTAGTCATTGCGGCTACTGATGATGAGCCGCTAAATGCAGCTATTTCAGCAGCGTGTTTTAGCCAACATATACCCGTTAATGTGGTTGATGCGCCTGATTTGTGCTCGGTTATTTTTCCCGCCATTGTTGATCGCTCACCATTGATCATTAGTGTATCCAGCAATGGAGCCGCGCCGGTATTGGCACGTCAGCTGCGAGCGCGACTTGAAACGTTAATTCCCGAGGGTTACGGTCGCCTAGCTGCGTTTATGCGTGAAGGTCGGCCACTAGCCAAACAACAACTTGCGGACACCAGAACGCGGCGCTTATTTTGGGAGGCTGTATTAGCCAGTCATATTCCACAACTCATATATGACGACAAACCAGCGCAAGCAAAAGCTGCTTTAAGTGCCATGCTGAATGACTTTAGTGTGGCGAGCAAAGGCGAAGTGTACTTAGTCGGCGCAGGTCCTGGCGATCCTGATTTATTGACCTTCAAAGCACTACGGTTAATGCAACAAGCAGATGTTGTGGTCTACGACCGTTTAGTCTCGGCACCCATTTTAGATATGTGTCGCCGCGATGCAGAGCGTATTTATGTCGGTAAGGCGAGGGCAGAGCACACCCTGCCACAAGAAGGCATTAATGCGTTATTGGTACGTTTAGCCCTGGAAGGTAAACGTGTATGCCGCCTAAAAGGTGGCGACCCATTTATTTTTGGCCGAGGCGGCGAAGAAATTGAAGAGTTAGCTGAGGCCGGCATACCATTTCAGGTGGTGCCAGGCATTACCGCTGCCAGTGGCTGTGCAGCTTATGCCGGCATACCCTTAACACACCGCGATTATGCGCAATCAGTGCGTTTTGTGACGGGGCACTTAAAAGACGGCACACCCGATTTGCCATGGCAGGAGCTGGTGCATCCACAACAGACCCTAGTGCTATACATGGGTTTAGTCAGCCTAGCCCCCATCCGTGAGCAGTTGTTAAGACATGGCTTATCTGAGCAAACACCTGTCGCCATGATCTCTAAAGGCACCACTCAGGATCAACAGGTTTTAACAGGCACACTAGGTAATATCATCGATGTATTAGCAGGGCACTCACTACCAGCGCCAACATTAATCATTATTGGTGAAGTAGTGAGTCTGCGTGACAAGCTGAACTGGTTTGGCGAGCGTTAATCGCTGATTTGCAGCATGCGTGCTCGAGAGTAGACATAGCGCAGCTTTTCATACTCAAATGGTGAGTTCATTTGTCCATATTCAAAATCAGTAATGTAGCGTTCATTAACAATATAAACCCCCAGAATGTATGGATGACGACATGTGGTATCTGCCACGTTTAAATAGTTGATTTGTTCGTTACCTACAAAATCAACAACTCGACCGCCGGCATCACGAAAATTAGATGGACCCAGTATGGGTAAAATTAAATAAGGCCCGGCAGGCACACGATAAAAACCCAAAGTTTGACCAAAATCTTCTGTTTGCTTGCCAAGCCCCATGCGGCTAGCAGGATCAAAAAAACCAACCAAACCAACGGTAGTGTTGACAATAACACGGCCCGTAATATGTGCTGAGCGCTTCAACTTAAACTGCAGCAAGCTGTTGGCCAGGCTATTTACATCACCTAAGTTACCAAAAAAGTGACTAACGCTACGCCGTACTGGATTGGGTAAAACAAAGCGATAACCCTTCAGTACGGGCTGAAAAACCGACTCATCAAAGCGTTGGTTAAAGTGATACACCCGACGATTCCAAAACTCGAAAGGATCAAAAATATCTAAAGCCGCTAGTGAGGACTGCTCAAAAAGTGCTAAATCCTCGCGATCATCAATAACAATAGTGGATAACGGGTTTTTAAAGCCTTCATCCTCAGCAGCAATACTTGGCATGGCCACGACAGATAACAGCACAAATAACAAAAGCTTTGGTTTAATCACGGAAAAACTCCACCATGGCGTCAGTATTGACTTGGTAATTCATATTGCCTAAGTGGCCACCAAAGGGATAAATAACTAAACGGCTACCCAGCGTATCGCGTAAAAAACGAAGGTCGCCGGGTGATAAAATCAAATCATCGGCGTTGGTAAAAGCAGCGATATTAGGTGATGAACGTAAATGATCAGCAATCGAGTACAGGCTGACATCATGTATTAGTTGATCAAGGCTGACACCATTAAAGTGACGACGCCAATAGGGCAGCAGTTGCTCGCGAATATAGCAGTTGAAGTTACAAAACAGCGCCTGACGTAAGAACGGTGTTAGGCTAGTGCCTTCATAAATGGTGATATTGGTCGGCACCACCTGACCTCGGCGATTAACCAAATCCGACGTAAACACAATGTCAGCAGATGCAAAGCGAAACACTGTGCCAATAAGAATCGCTAGCTCTTCATCCGTCAACTTCTGATCTGATTGCTGAAACTCGAAAAGCATAGCGTCGCTTATTTGAATATTGCCTTTGGCCTTAAAATACTCGGCCAATCGACCTAAAACTTCATCAAAAAAGCTGGTGCTGTTCTCAAGCCCTTTAACCCTAGCATTAACTAATCTATCGAGGTTACTAGTCGCGTTATAGATATTGACCGGTGGGTTAATCATTAGCACTTTTTTAAAGTTAAAGACCTTCTGTTTACTGTCTAAATGACTAACAAAAGCAGCCTGTAAACCACCAAGGCTGTAACCCAACAGGTGGTAGTCGCTAACTTCAACGCTGGGATTTTGCTCCTTAATTGCATTCATCACATTGTAGAGATCTTGCGCATCCTCTGGAGAGTAACCCGGTGTGGCATATCGAGAGGCTGCTGCCATGAAGTCATAACTGGTAGGGGAGGATATTTGCACAACATGAAAACCCGCTTGATACAAAACGCGCTTAAGAAAATTCATCGACGCTGACGCGTAATGTGAGCCAGTGCCAGCAATAATAAAAACTAAAGGGGCTTTATTGGGTTGCTTAGCAAAACGATATTTCAGCTTTTTAACGGCCCAAAAGTTAGGCGGCAAGTTGAACTCACGTTCAGGGCGCAGCGACAAGACATAGTCATCTTGGTCGATATAACGATCTTCTGGTAGGTTTTGCGGCTGTAACGGCTTAGGTGTTGTCGCAATGGTTGCTTCAAACGGATTCATTAATGGAAACGCATATTGCTCAGGATCAACCACAATTGCTTGATCAGCAAAACTGGCAGAACTCCACAACAGTAGTGCCATTGCAGCGCATCTCATCATCTTTGTTTTATCCTATTTAACATAATATAAATTATACGAACTCAAATAAAGCATGTCAGAAGCCCAGACTTTCAGTACAATCCGCGCCATGACTGTCGACGTAAACGCCTCATCTCTTCCCGCAGCACTCGCTGAGTTTTGCCTGCACGTTGATAATGACTGCATTGTCATGATTAAGCCATCAGGTTTGCATTCCGTACCCGGTATTGGTCCAGATAAAGCGGATAGCCTGTTATCACGTTTACGAGCTTGGGACGACAATATCTACGCTGTACATCGTCTTGATCGTGATACCTCTGGTGTGATGGTGTTTGGTCGACATCCTGCAGCGATTAGCCATCTTGGTAAACAATTTCAAGCACGCAGCGTGGATAAGTCTTATCGCGCCAAAGTATTCGGTGAGCCGCAAGCTAATCAGGGTCAAGTTGAGTTGAAAATGCGTTATGACCCAGACAATAAGCCTCGACAAACCATTGATTCCATAAGTGGAAAACCTTCTTTGACTCATTGGTCTGTTATTAGCCGTCATGGTAGCTGGTCTTTGCTTGAGTTAATCCCAATCACAGGCAGAACTCATCAACTTAGACTGCATATGTGCAGCATCAATCATCCTATTTTGGGTGACTCTTTGTATGCCCATGAAGAAGCAAAAAACATGAGCAGCCGGCTCTGTTTACATGCTTATTCATTAAGTTTTGATCACCCAAGCAGCATGAAACGGCTGACGTTTAGTCAGCTTGAAAGCTTTTAATAAACCTTAATTAAGTGCCTTAAATTAATGATAAATAACGTATTATCAATTGGGCAGCGCTGGCTTTCAGACGCCGAACCTGAACTTGGCCTAGGCGTTGTAGTCGAAACAGACACACGCTCCATGACGGTATTATTTCCGGTAACGGACGAGTCTCGCGTATATGCCAAAGCAAATGCACCACTGACACGAATTCAGTTTAGTGTTGGTGATGAAATTGAAGATATTGATGGCGAGCGCTGGTTGGTTGTTGGGGTTAGTGAAGCACGTGGGCTGCTAAAGTATCGCGCACGCCCTATCTTGTTGGGTGATTCAGCGCCTGATGTATCTGATGAAAAAGACATCATGGAAACTCGCATCTCCCCCCTGCTGCAATTATCGCGCCCTAAGGAGCGCATGTTAGCAGCGCAAATTGAGCCCTCTATTTGGTTTCGTCTTCGCCTTGCAGCCAGTCGCCATCGTTTGCGTTTAGAGCGCAGTCCAGTACGCGGCCTGCTGGGCGCCAGAATTAGTCTTATCCCACACCAACTCTCTGTTGCTGCCAGCGTGTCTAGTCGCCTACAGCCACGGGTGTTATTAGCCGATGAAGTGGGCTTGGGTAAAACCATCGAAGCAGGCCTGATTTTGCATGCGCAATACTTGCAGGGTCACGCTCAACGAATTTTGGTTTTAGTGCCTGATAGCTTGATTCATCAGTGGTTAGTAGAGATGCGTCGACGCTTTAATCTGGCTTTCAGCCTGTTTGATTTGGCCCGTTGCGCCGCCTTTAATGCTGAAGGTGAAAACCCATTTGCCAGTGAACAATTAGTATTAGCGCCGCTTTCATTAATGGTTGATCACCCTGACCTGCTCACGGCTGCCATGGCTAATCCATGGGATATATTGGTGGTTGATGAAGCCCATCATTTGGCTTGGTCACCAGATGAAGGCGCCAGTGCTGATTATGAGGCGGTGGCGCTATTAGCCGAAAATATTCCAGGCCTGCTGCTGTTAACTGCAACGCCAGAGCAGCTAGGGCTTGAAAGCCATTTTGCCCGTCTACGCCTACTTGACCCAGCACGTTACCCGTCATTAGAAGCGTTTGTTGCTGAGCATGATCAATGGGACTTAATTCGTGAATTAGCGGATGGTTTATTGGATAACACACTGTCCGATACACAGTCTGACGAGCTAAAAGCTGTTCTACAACGGTCTGAACTCAAAATTAGCACCGAGCAAGAACGCGAAGCCATCTTGCAAGAGCTGCTTGATCGACATGGCCTAGGCCGTGTGCTGTTTCGTAATACCCGTGCTGCTGTTGGCGGTTTCCCGCAAAGGCACTGCCAGCCTGCATTACTGCCCTCGCCCGAGGCTTATGATGCCTTGATCGCAAAAGGCGCCATTTGGCCAGAAACGCGTGTTGATGAAAGCACCTGGTTAACCTCTGACCCACGTATTCCATGGTTAATTAGCTGGCTGAAACAACATCGCCGCGAAAAGGTACTTTTAATTACCCGCACAGGCCCCATCACTGAGGCCCTAGAAAACCATTTGCGCATGCGTGAAGGCATACGCACAGCAGTCTTTAACGAAAGTATGTCATTGCTTGAGCGCGACCGTGCGGCAGCCTACTTTGCCGATATGGAGTCTGGTGCACAGATTTTACTGTGTTCAGAGATTGGTTCTGAAGGTCGCAATTTTCAATTTGCACATCATTTGATTTTGCTGGACTTGCCTGACAATCCAGATCAGCTAGAACAACGTATTGGCCGCCTAGACCGTATTGGCCAAATCCAAACCATTCAAATTCATGTGCCCATCATTGAAGGCAGTGCACAGTCACGTTTGTTCCGTTGGTATGACGAAGCCTTAGATGTATTTTCACGCTGCTCACCTGCAGCCTCAGCTGTGCATGAGCACTATTTGGCTGACTTGAAGCCCTTACTAAAACCAAGTGCTGGCGAAGACAACCTTACTGCCCTCATCGACTCGGCACAGATGTTACGCCAAGCATTTGAAGAGGATTTGGCTGGTGGCCGTGATCGTTTATTAGAGTTGCAGTCATGCCGTCGTAGTGTGGCTGATCAACTGGTCGGGCTATTAGCCTCTGATGATGCCGATACACGCTTAGATACTTTTATGTTGGCTGCCTGGGAAGCTTTTGGTGTGCATGTTGAAGATCATGGCGCCAACCGTACTTGGATTTTGCAGCCTGGCGAACATCAATTGATTGAACATTTTCCTGGCCTGGACCCGGAAAGCATGACTGTTTGTGCCGATCGACAGCTTGCTTTAGCGCATGAAGACTGGGACTTTTTAACCTGGGAACACCCCATGGTGACAGGTCTGCTGGAATGGTTGGGAGCCTCTAGCAGCGGCTGTGTTCAAGTGGCCGTATTGAAGAAAACTGCCGTTAAAGCCGGCACTTTATTGTTAGAGGCTTGGTTTGAAGCAGCCGTTCAAGCTCCTAAAAACCTAGCAATTGCTCGTACCTTACCCAATGAACCGATTCGGTTCTTATTGGATACGCGCGGACAAAATCTGGCCGATAAAGTTGCAGCAGATGGCCTTGCGCGACAACTTGAAGTGTTGGACTTAAAACTTTCCCGTCAGGTGATCAAGTCTCATCGTGATGAAATTGAGCAACTGATTGCCGCCACTGAAAAAGCTGCGGCAACTCAAGAGGCTGCTGTACAAGCAGCGGCATTGAATGCTTGGGCAAACCTAGAGGGCCCTGAACTGAATCGATTACAAGCATTGCAGGCGGTGAACCCAAGCATTCGCAGCAGTGAGGTTCAGGCTCAAATGTTAAGACTAGCGCATGGTGAGCAAGCGCTCAGTCAGCTCAGCTTAAAACTCACCGCGCTGCGACTTATTATTGCGGCATAAGCTTAGTAATGACCGATGACAAACTGCTGGCCAGCACTTTCAATGACCAGTTCAGTTTGTCCATCGGCCGTAACTCTTTCTTGTCCCCAATCTATAAGTTGATAGTAGGCATTACGACCAATCAGACCTGGCAAACCTTCACGCACACGAATATAAGGTGCAGGTTCTTCACCTCGGTATTTCAGTGTTAGCGGATGTGTGGCACTCAAAACAACCCTATCACCGGTGGTGGTTAACATACGTATAAATTGCTGACCTTCCCGCTGCAGGCGCTCTACCGTTGCAATATGAAATGGTGCGTCCTCTACGCGAATGCCCACTTTTTCAACCGGCGTCACTAAAACGTAGCGATCATTATCTCGCTTGAGCACATTGCTGAATAACTTAACCAAGGCTGGGCGCTTAATTTGTCCGCCTAAATAATACCAATCGCCATTGCGCCGAATCTCCATATCAATCTCACCACAAAATGGTGGGTCCCATCGGTGCACGGGGGGTAGCTTGGCATCACCGCCCTCTTCTTTTTCAATTTGCTCGACCAGTCTCTCTAAGCTGCTGAGCTCGTTCTTATTTGCTCCGGGTACGGTGTTCATGGAGTGCTCCTGAGCGTTATTACAAAACAATCGTCAAAAATTAGACAAAACCAGACAATCTGTGAGGTAAATCATTGGCCTGAGGTACATCACCCTTTTATACTACGCGCAGTAATAAAACGAGTCTGCAGACTGTTCGATGTTCATTTTCCCACCTGATGGGTGTTTTTAAGGAGTGCCTCGTGGAAAGAGAAGCGATGGAATTTGATGTTGTTATTGTGGGTGGCGGCCCAGCCGGTTTATCTGCCGCTATTCGCCTTCGTCAATTAAGTATCGAAAGTGGTCACGAGCTTTCCGTGTGTGTGGTCGAAAAAGGCTCAGAATTTGGTGCGCACATTCTTTCGGGTGCGGTACTTGAGCCTCGGGCATTAGACGAGCTATTCCCTAACTGGAAAGAAGACGGTGCTCCTTTAAACGTACCGGTCACTGGTGACGAAGTCTATTTCTTAACCAGCGCTACGAAGGGCATTAAAACGCCTGACTTTGTAGTACCTAAGCCCATGCATAACATTGGCAACTATATTGTTAGCCTCGGTAATGTTGTGCGCTGGTTAGCGACTAAAGCTGAAGAGCTTGAAGTCATGCTATTTCCAGGCTTTGCTGCATCTGAAATTTTGTTTAATGAAGATGGCAGCGTACGTGGTATTGCCACTGGTGACATGGGCGTGGGTAAAGAAGGCCAACAAAAAGCCAGCTTTACACCCGGTTATGAGCTAACCGCTAAGTACACGTTATTTGCTGAAGGCTGCCGTGGTCACTTAGGCAAACAGCTGATTAATCATTTCGAACTCGACAAAGATGCTGACCCTCAGCACTACGGTTTAGGCATTAAAGAGTTGTGGGAAATTGACCCTGCCAAGCATAAGCCAGGCCTAGTGCTGCACGGTGCTGGTTGGCCACTGTCCGAGTCCGGTTCAACTGGTGGCTGGTGGTTGTATCACGCTGAAGACAACCAAGTGTCTTTAGGCCTGATTACTGACTTGTCCTACCACAATCCCTACGTTTCGCCATTTGATGAAATGCAGCGCTTGAAGCACCACCCCGTACTCAAGCAGTACCTAGAAGGCGGTAAGCGTATTTCTTACGGCGCCCGTGCGGTAGTTAAAGGCGGCTTAAACTCACTGCCTAAGCTGACTTTCCCCGGTGGTTTATTAGTTGGTGATGATGCGGGCTTCTTGAACTTCTCCAAGATCAAAGGTAGCCACACCGCCATGAAGTCTGGCATGTTGGCTGCTGAAGGTGTGTTTGAAGCCATTAAAGCAGGTCGTGAAGGTGGTGACGAAGTCACTGAATATGCCGATAAGTTTGAAGCTTCTTGGTTGTATGAAGAGCTTTATAAAGCGCGTAACTTTGGTGCCGCAATGCACCGCATGGGTACCTTTATGGGTGCTGGCTTTAACTTCATTGAGCAAAACTTGTTCAATGGTCGCCTGCCAATGACCATCCATGACACCACACCAGACCATAAAACACTGGATACCATCAGCTTCCATCAGCCGATTGAATATCCAAAGCCCGATGGCAAAATCAGTTTTGATAAGCTGTCGTCTGTGTTTATCTCCAACACCAACCATGAAGAAGATCAGCCAGTTCACCTGACGCTAAAAGACGCCAGCGTGCCGGTTAAGGTCAACTTAAAGCTCTACGCCGAACCAGCGCAGCGTTACTGCCCTGCCGGTGTATATGAAATCGTTGAAGATGCAGGCAAACCACGTCTGCAGATCAACGCGCAAAACTGTGTACATTGCAAAACCTGTGACATCAAAGACCCTACCCAAAACATTAATTGGGTGGTGCCTGAAGGTGGCGGTGGTCCAAACTACCCGAACATGTAATGCAAATAATAAAAAAGGCGACTCTAAGTCGCCTTTTTTATTTCAATCAACCACTTAAGCAGCAATTCTAAACTTGGCTTGAAAGCTTTCGCCATCTTTACTGATGATTAATTCTTCAACCAGCATGCCCTGCTGCTGACACTGCTCTAAAAATCGAACCAAGCTCACCATGACCACACCCGTCATACTCACCGTCACACCGGTGTTATCAGGCTCAACTTTGGCCACTGTTAGGCTTTGTGTTTGTGCCAACTGTTGCACACGAGAAGGCAGCTCAGCCAAAGTAGGTTTGTTACCAACGCCAGCGTTTTGTCTTAATTGCGGCGCTGCAGCCTGCAGCTTAGATAACAAGCCTGCATTCTGACTATATTGAGCACTGGCTTCTTGCTTGGCGGAAAATGACGGCCACCAAAACAGCGCAAGCAGCAATAAAGGAAACACCACAATAACCAATAACAGCAACGCCCGTTGATCTTTAGCTGACAGACTCTGCCATGCAGACTCTATGGGCTGATAGGCTTTTTGCCATAACTCATTCATTTTGGCATTCATGAGCGCGCTCCTTTTTGCAACACCAACCGAGCAGAGGCCACGCCCGCTTCAAAACGTGCATTTTCAATGGTTGCTGTCATGCCTTTTGCACCCAAGCGGGTCAGCCACTGCTGAGTGCCATCTAAGTTGTCGCCGCTGATATCAACATGGACAACCCCGTTTTGCCTAAGTTCAAAACGCAAAACTTGCCACTTCTCAGAAGGCGCCGTCTCTGCAATCAGTTGCAAAACGGTTGCAACACTTTGCTGACTACCCGCCGCTAGTCGCGCATTTACTTGCCGTTCTAAATTTACAATACGCTGCTCGGCAGGAAATAACTGCCTAAATAAAGTCGTAGTTTGTAGCTCGGCATCAATTGCTTGCGTCGTTAAACGACTGGCTTCTATGTAATTTAAACTGCCCTGCAACAAGATGACGCCCAATAAAGCCACTGCAGCCACGCGCCAACGCGGGCTCCAATCACTTTTTTTAACGACAGCAAAATCACCATACAACCAGTTTTGGCTATGTTTTTGTAAGCTGGCCTTATCACGAGCACGCAACAGGTCTGGCCAGTGCTGCCATGGCGCAGGTGAGGCTTGAACGGCCTCAGGCCATGACTCAGGAACATTCATAGACTGCGGATAACGTAAACGAACTGGCGTTGATGTTTTTCGGCTTGCCAATAAACTATCAAGCAACATTGGCAAATCTTGCATTTGCACTAACGCACTTTGCCCCGGATCTGCCTGCAGAAAAATTTCTTCATCAACGGGGTAAAGCACCCAGTTTTCAGCATCACTGGTTAATAGCGCTGCTTCAGGCAAAGCGAGTGAGGGACTAAAACCTGCCTGTGCAAGTGAGTCTAACCAATGCTGCAACCACTGCTTATTAATGCCTCGGGCTAGGGTGTGATGTTCATCAATGGGGGACAGCGTCCAGTGCAGATTTTCATAATCTTCACTAAGCTGATCTTCAACCATCGATACCAAGCCTAGACCAGCCTCTCGGCGTTGCTTAGCGGTGGCCTCTAAAACTAAGGCAATATCATGTCCGACGGGTGTTAACACACAAACCGTTAGGTCACGGCTACTGGCGAACTGCTCCGCCAAGTCATCTAACGACAAACCTAACGATGGTGTCGACCAATGCCCTTGTCGGCACTCAATAGCCTGAAGCCTGGCAACACCCGGTGCAGGAAGTCGTATAAATAAACAATCCATCTACCCTATCCTTTTATTATTCTGCCAAGCCTTCATCATCGCTTTCATCAGCAGCTTGTTCGGTTTCAAACTCAGGCAACCACAACGGGTTTCGCTCTTGTGCAATGACATTATGAGAGCGCCTACCAGTACGTGCTATCAGCGCCCACTGCAAACGCTCACGATCACCAAAACGAATTCGAGTATACAGCTCGAAATAGCGTGATTGCACATCTAACAGACTGTCTAATTGAGCAGATGTATCCGCATCTAGACCAAAAAATACAGGATTATCCAAAAACTCGGCACGACTGGTCCAACCATCTTCTGGCCGATTACCTAATACCTCTAATGCTGCCGCGGGTGACAGGCCCGGCACCATCGCTTCCAGCAGGCCTGGCGACATAAAATTAACATTTATGGTTTTTGCAGCAGAAGGCAATACCGTCACGTAAGCGGCTAACTGACGCATAATTTCCATATTATAACCACGCACTAAACGTAGCTCCGAATAGGTGCTTAAGCTGCGATTTGCCGCGCGGTATGGAGGATTTAAACGTAAATAATAGTCGTCTTCTGCACCACCAGCAGACATCGGAATACTGTCTTCATCTATCCAGTCCACCAAGCTATCAGCCAGCTCTGGTGGAAATGCCAGCTGTGCTAATAAGCGCCGGTAAAATGCTAAGGCGGGTGCATTTACCGCGCCATCCACAACAATACTGTTTAAGTTAAATCGCGATTGGGCATCACGCAAGACGGGCAAAATCAAGCCGCCAGGCACAGGAAACGGCGGAAATGGCTGAGCCCATGGCTCATTAGGGTGATCTGACTTATTGTTATCATCAGCATCCGCTTGAAGAGCTGCCATGGCCAAAGCCGATGCACCACGTGCATATTCGACAATCTGATCCTGCTGAAGTTGGCCAGCAAACTCTCGCAACAAACGAGACTGACGCTCAATCATGGCCACCACCAAGGTTGTTGCCAATGCTGCAATTAATAACATCGACAACAGTGCAAGGCCTTGCTGTGAATGCTTAGTTGATGTCATTGCTAGGCATCCAATAAATACGGCGAATGCGCCCCCACGGCTCCACGTCGAGGTCTAAATTAACAATTTCTGGTGCGCCACGTGTTTGGCTGCGTGCTCGCGCTGAACCACCCGCCTCCGCTGGTGGCCAAAACTGCTCTACCGATGTGCCAGGGCTAGCTTGTACCCGCCACTGCAGTTGCAATTCTTTTGGACCAACAGGCGACTCTAATGGTTTCATGCCTTGCAGACGATCTAAGGTTGTCCACGTCAATCGCCATAAACGCCCCTCGCGGACTTCATAGCGCACACGCAACATATCGCTACGAGGTTTATCCAAAGGGTTGCTTAAGCCGCGACGAGTGAATTCCATAGCACCGGATGGTTCAAGAACAAACGCGGGTAATGGGTCGCCTAACTCATCACGAATCGGACGATTTACCCATTGATCTAAGTCTGCTGCAATAACGGCCTGCAAACGCTCAACTGCCAACAGTTCTTGCTGGCGCTCATTTAAACGCAGCGCACTTTGACTTGTATTCGCTAGAAACTGATAGGCACCTAAGCTCATTAAACCCAAAATGCTAATCGCCAGCAGCAGCTCAATTAAGGTGAAGCCACGTTGTGCTCGAATGCTCATCGCCGCCCCCTTTGCTGCTTGCGCACAAAGCCGATATTGCTCACTACCGGGCTAGGAATGTCGGCAACTTCCGGATCATACGGCGCCACGGACACCGTGACATGGCGTACATCACTACTGGGAGTGGGTGCCACTTTGATCGTGATAAACCAGTCACGCCTGGCCATTACCGTCGAGGTTTCAATTTCACCGACATCAGGATAATTACCGTTGGTTTGCAAGTCAGTGAGTGTGTTTCCGGCCACCCAGTGTGCAATTAAGCGATCTTCCATTGCAGCCGAATGGCTAACCTGCTGTGACGAGCTTTTGAGCAACGTTAAAGACACCACCGCAAAAACCGCCATGGCGACCAGTACTTCTAGCAGCGTAAAGCCGCGTTGCTTAAGGCGCACGAACGAACTCCGCGTCATTCACTTCGCCAATATCAGAAACAGTCAAAATACGTGCAGGTACACGATCATCACCTATTACGCGTAGTTGTAATTGTCCCGGCGTAGCTTCACCACTGGACAATAAAATTAAGTCCGGCTCAATTCGAGTGCGCTCGCGATCATTATCACTGGTGAGCGGATTGTCCGCGTCTTCAGGGCGCTCAAGCCAGCGAATGGCAATATTGGGGATCGATACAGGCTTTAGCGCCGGCTCATTAACTAATGGCAGCCATAAGCGCTGGGCATTATCAAATGCCAAAAAACGATAAGCCTCGGGCATCAGCTCAAGGCCTATTTCGCGCTGATCATTTTCAGCCAACATACGAGCAAAACGAATATTTGAAGAAAGCCGCTCACTTTCTAGCAATAAGCGGCGTGACGGATCCTGAATATTGAGACTGATTACCGTCACACCCATCAAGATACCGACAATAACAACCACCAGCAGCACTTCGATGAGCGTAAAGCCCTGCTCTGCTGGTCGGGTTCTGAACGGTGTCATTCGAAGTAAATATCAGCCGCAAAGCCAGTACCACCCTCGGCACCATCAGCACCTAAAGAATATAGGTCGTAAGGACGGCCGGCACTACCAGGAGATACATACTGCATGGGGTTATCCCAAGAGTCTGTTGGTAAACGGCGTAAATAACCGCCATCAGGGAAAATACGTGCAGACGCTGGGCGACGCACCAAGGCGTCCAGACCTTCCTCAGTAGTTGGATAACGATAGTTATCGAGCTTATATAACTCTAGCGCATTGGCTACCGAACTTAAGCTGGCTTTTGTCGTGGTAACACGCGCTTGATCATCCTTGCCTACCACATTAGGCACAATTACTAGCGCTAAAATACCAATAATAGCGACTACCACCATGACTTCAATCAAGGTAAAGCCTGACTGCAGGTGACGGGAAAATTTACGCATACCACTTACCTCAAATTAGATTATTCATTTGCACAATCGGCAGCATGATGGCCAACACGATTACCAACACAACACCGGCCATCATCAATAACATCATCGGCTCAAACAGACTCACCATGGTGGCGATACTGCCGGTTAATGCCCGCTCTTGCATTTGACCCGTGCGCGACAACATATCATCTAGCTCACCGCTAGACTCACCACTGGCAATCATATTGATCATCATGGCGGGAAACAATTTAGATTGCTCTAAGGCGGGTGCCAATCGCCCACCTTCGGTGACCCGCTCAGCTGCATGCTCAACAGCTGCACGCATGGGCAAGTTATCGATAACTTCTGCCGAAATTCGCAAAGCATCCACCAAAGGCACACTACTACGCGTCAAAATACTTAATGTACTGACAAAGCGTGCTGCTTGTGAGTCACGAATCATACGCCCTGCAACGGGGGTCTTCAGTAAAAATGCATGCCACTTAAAGCGCACCGTCGGTTTCTGCAAGGCTTTGAAAACAAAAAATCCTGCAATAACACCCGCCAACAACAACCAACCTATTGATGCCCTTAGCCCATCACTCACTGCAATTAATGCACGCGTAATTAAGGGTAATTCTTGGCTTTGACTGTCAAAGACTTTGACGATGTCGGGGACAACATAGGTTAGTAAGCCAATAACAATTAACAATGACAAAACGGTCAGAATGATTGGGTAAATTAACGCACCCTGGACTTTGCGGCGAGTTTCGTAGCGCGACTCGGTATAGTCTGCTAAACGCTGCAATACCAAATCGAGATGGCCTGCGCGCTCACCAGCAGCAACGGTGGAGCGATACAGCGACGGAAACGCCAACGGAAAGTCGCCCAAGCTGTGCGCTAAGCTATAACCTTCAACCACACGCGCCCGCACACCAGTTAATACTCGCTGGGTTTGTTTGTTTTCACTTTGCTGGGCAACCGCACGTAAGGCGTCGTCTAGCGTTAGGCCAGCTTGCACCAGAGTCGCTAACTGACGCGTAATCAGCGCTAACTCTTGCGCACTCATTTTGGGTTGGAATAATTGAGAAATGGCACCTGAGGCTGTGGTTGCCACAGCCTGCTTTTCTTGTGCCGGTGCCACACTCATGGGCACCCAGCCCTTATCACGAATCAACTGACGCGCATGACGGGGACTATCGGCCTCAAGCGCACCTTTATGACGCTTACCCGCTGCATCAACGCCTACAAAGTCATACGCCGCCATCAATCCTCTCTTGTGACGCGCAGCACCTCATCTAGGGTTGTCACGCCAGCTAAAACTTTTTGCATACCATCTTGGCGAATACTGGGGCCATTTACACGCGCCGCTGCTTCCAGTGACTGCTCCAGTGCCCGCTCATGAACCAAGCGTCGCAGATCTTCATCAACCGCTACTACTTCGTAGATACCGGTACGACCTTTATAACCACGATGATTACATGCACTGCAACCGCGCGCACGATAAATTGTTGGCGCCTGCGAGACATCCACGCCCATTAGCTCACATTCTGCACGATCAGCGACATGCTCTTCGCGACACTCGGAGCACAGCACTCGCACTAAACGCTGAGCAATGACACCAATCAGCGATGACGATAACAGAAACGGCTCAACACCCATATCAACCAAGCGAGTTACTGCACCAACGGCCGAGTTAGTGTGCAAAGTGGATAAAACCATATGACCTGTTAATGATGCTTGCACCGCAATTTCAGCCGTTTCGCGGTCACGAATCTCACCGACCATGACCACATCGGGATCTTGACGCAAAATGGCACGCAAACCACGCGCAAAGGTCATATCCACTTTGGTGTTCACTTGAGTCTGACCGATACCATCGAGCTGATACTCAATTGGGTCTTCCACCGTCAAAATATTGCGAGTGTGGTCGTTTAACTCTGACAGAGCCGCATATAACGACGTGGTTTTACCCGAACCGGTTGGACCAGTAACCAAAACAATGCCATGCGGCTTCGCAATCAGTTCTTGCAGAATTTTATGATCGCGCATGGATAAGCCAAGACTAGAGAGATTTAGGCGCCCTGCTTGTTTATCAAGCAAACGCATAACCACACGTTCCCCCGCGCTTGATGGCATGGTTGATACCCGCACATCGACTTCACGGCCCGCCAACTTCACGGAAATACGACCATCTTGTGGCACACGTTTTTCAGCAATATCTAGACGCGCCATCACCTTGATACGTGACACTAATAATGGGGCCAGCTCGCGACGTGGGTGTAAAACTTCTCGCAACACCCCATCAACCCTTAAACGCACTGAGAGTCGTTTTTCGAATGTCTCGATATGAATATCGGAGGCATTCTCACGCACGGCTTCCTGCAAAATCGCATTAATTAAACGAATAATTGGGGCGTCGTCTTCCTGATCCATCAAGTCTTCAGTTTCAGGCACCATGTCAGCCAAACGCTCAAGATCAATCTGATCACTGATGCCCTCTGCGGCCTGCATTGAGTCGCCAGCGTCACCTTGGTAACTTTGCGATAGCGCTTCATTAAACAGTGCTTCTGTGACCGGCCGGCAATACACAGGACGACCCAATAAACGACGAGCCTCTGCCAACGCACTCAGCTTCCAATCAGGTCGTGCTAATAAGCAGCAGCCATCCTCTGCATCAAGCTGCAGAACCAAGCCATGCCGTTTAGCAAAACTATAGGGAAGACGCGTAATGTTTGCGGGAGCTGGTACCGTGTTTTCAGACTCTATCGCTTGAGCGGTCATCATCAGTAATGCCTTAGATCTGTTGATTTGCAATGAGTCTACTGTAAGCAAGCAAGAGGCTAAAGATAATCTATGTATCATATTTATTAATGAATGCATCTGATGTTGACGGAGGCTTTAGGCATCGCTATGATGCCGCCTCCTCATTGAGGCGCTCCATCTTGGCTGGATGGCAGAGTGGTCATGCAGCGGACTGCAACTCCGCGTACGCCGGTTCGATTCCGACTCCAGCCTCCATGTTTTAACATGGCACCCCTGATGCCCGGGTGGTGAAATTGGTAGACACAAGAGACTTAAAATCTCTCGATCGTAAGATCGTACCGGTTCGATTCCGGTCCCGGGCACCAACCAAGAAACAATTCTTTAAAAATCAATTACTTGAAAGTAAAAATAGGCCATTTTTGACTACAATTACGCAATCAAAACGCCAAATTTACGCCAACCCTGACACCAAATAAGCACGTTAAAATCCTCCTAAGAAGTAGCGGTATGCCTATGCGTACCACCACTAATATCCATTTCAATTTTAAGCGAGCAACCAACCGCCTCACTGGCTCGAGCCAGTGTTGTTAGCGTCACACCAGTGTCCTCACTATCCAACAAACGATTAAGAGCCGCTCGACTTGTGTTCATGCGCCTAGTCATTTCTGCTTTAGTAATGTTATTTACTTTCATTGCTTCGTTAATCTGCCATGCAATAACACGCTTTAGTGCTGCAGCAGTAACAGACTGTTGAATACCTTCTTCATCCAAAAAGTCATCAAACTGACTACCAATATATTTACTCATGACCTAGTCCTCTCTAACTTGCTTAAGCCGACCCATAGCTACTTGTAATTCATTAGATGGGATTTTCTGAGTTTTCTTAGTGAACGCATGTAGCAACACCAAATTATTGCCCATCACCGTGAACAAAACTCGAACAATTCCGTGACTAACAGAACACCTAACCTCCCACAAGTTGTCATGTAACTTTCTCACTAACGGCATACCTAATGGCCAACCAAACTGAACAGTTTTAATGTCAGTGCCAATAACATGCTTATCAATCGCCGACTGTTCTTTTAAAAAAAATCGAACCGGTCCGTTACCAGCATCCGTGCGATAAAAAACAACTTGTAGTTTTTGAGCTTTCATTCCGAGAGCGTACCATTTTTGGTACTACCAAAACAAGAAGGTGACTAAAGACAAGCCTAATAAAAGAAGCAGAATTGTGTTTTTCTAAGAATTTCTGACACCAACATGACACCAAACCTCTCGGAAAGGCTGTAAATACGAGGTCTAGCTGTGCCGGTCCCGGGCACCATTTTTCCCAAAGCACTTCACATCAGCGCATTAATTTAATGCACTGATATCGCGAAGCTTTAGTAACTCTTGTAAAGCCAGCCTTACTTGCTCTCCATTTTTTTGCTCAGCACGTTGACGCTCAAGGTCTTCTTGACGACGCTCTGCGGCTGTTAATTCATCACGCGCTTCTTTAATAGCAAAGTCTTTAACGGCTTCATAATGAAGATAAATACCGCTAAAGCGTTCGCGCATATGCTGTTCTGGATCTAAATGATCCAGCAAATAACGACTACGAATGGTGATTTCTGAAATATTGACGCCATCATTTAAGGCCGCCATCGCTAGCCGCTCTAGCTGTTCAATTAAATTGGCACGACGCATGGCATGACGTTGTTCACAACTTATTCCGCCAGCATCAGTTACCTCTAGCGGTTTAGCCTGTTGGCGTTCACGTAATTTGATATGCAAATGAATTGCATAAGAGGCTAAGCCAAGCACCACAGCAATTGCTAAGGTGCCCAGCATATAAAGCACAACCCCACTTTCCATAACCACTCCGATAAATCAGTTGTGGTTATAGTTTAACGTTATGCAACCACACCCGCACTGCGACAGGCTTTGATTTTTTCTTCATCAAAGCCCAATGCTGATAAAACCTGCTCAGTATGCTCGCCTAAAGAAGCACCGGTATGCGTGTACTGCGCGGGGGTAACCGAAAACTTAATCGGTGATGCGAGTTGACGCTGCTTACCACCATTGCTTTGCGGCACATCCACTAATAGATCACGAGCAACAATATGAGGGTGTTCGATGGCCTCATCAAAACGTAGAACCGGCTCTGTGCAAGAATCAATAGCCATAAAAATAGCCTGCCATTCGGCGTAGGTCTTTTTCTTCATTTCTTGACGAATTTCAGACTTTAGCGCTG
Source organism: uncultured Moraxellaceae bacterium (assembly GCA_947085865.1). GTDB lineage: Bacteria > Pseudomonadota > Gammaproteobacteria > Pseudomonadales > Moraxellaceae > Perlucidibaca. Next base: position 7,047 of record CAMTYC010000015.1, on the reverse strand, counting down.
CCACTACATCCGGCATCATATTTAGGCCTTGTGGTGCCAACTCAGGTCGACCAATCGCGGCACAAAACTGCATAAAGAACTGAGGCTCTAAACCACCCACCGAAAAATGACGCCCATCAGCGGTTTCATAACAATCATAAAAAGTGCCGCCATTGAGCTGTGTTGCCTCTAAGGCTGGTTGGTCATGACCCATTAATGCACTTGGTGCAGTCAGCGCGTGTAAGCTAAAGGCAGCATCCGTCATGGAAATATCAATGTATTGCCCCTGCCCTGTGCTGGCACGATGAATAACTGCTGCTAATACACCAATGACAGCATGGCATGATCCACCCGCAATATCCGCCACTTGTACCGCCATGGGTGCAGGCCCTGAAGCCTTGCGGCCGTTGTAGCCCAACACTCCGGCAATCGCTAAATAGTTCATATCATGACCGGCACGATCACGATAAGGTCCGGTTTGGCCATAACCGGTAATGGAGCAATAAATTAATTTGGGGTTAATCGCTTTTAAGGCCTCATAACCAACGCCTAAACGGTCCATGACACCAGGTCTAAACTGCTCAATGACAATGTCGTACTCCGCCACCAACTGCTTTACGATCTCAACACCTTCAGGGCGCTTAAGATCAATCGCAATCGATCGTTTGGAACGATTCAAAAAGCCATGTGCAGCAGAGTTGCCATCATCGGCATACGGCGGCATCACACGTACCATGTCTGGACGACTTGGCGACTCTACACGCAGCACATCTGCCCCCATATCAGCAAACATCATGGTGGCAAATGGGCCAGGCAATAGTGTTGAAAAATCGAGCACTTTTAAGCCGCTTAATGGACCAGACATACCTTAACTCCTAAACTAGTGACTAATGAGTCAACACTAGACTAGGCAGCGATTTTCGCCAATGACCAGAAACGACAGACTGGCTGACGAGAAAACTCATCACCGTCTTGCCAGAGCTGGTCTAAGCTCGCCATACTTCTGCTTTATTTCTGAGTGTTTGCCTGATGGTTACACGCTTTTTACTAGCTGCACGTGGCGCCTTACTTGCCACGTTGATCATAAGTTACACCGTGTTTTTGGCAATTCTGGTGATTGTACTTAGTCCGCTCAAGCTGCTCTGCTTACTTGTGCCCCCTTTAAGCACACCACTTCGAATCATCATGAATGGCATTCAAGAAATATGGACACTCATCAACGGTTACTTTTTTAAATTGTTTTTGCCAGGGATGACCTGGCATGTACAAGGCATGACCGAGTTAAAGCGACGACAATGGTATTTTGTGGTCGCAAATCATCAAAGTTGGGTCGACATTTTAGTCATTTATAATGTGCTGAATTTTCGCGTGCCTGTTGGAAAGTTTTTCATCAAAAATGAGCTGCTATACGTTCCAGTCGTTGGCTTAGCTGTCTATGCCTTAGATTTCCCATTTATGAAGCGTTACAGCAAAGAAACCTTAGCCAAGCACCCCGAGTTGCGTGGCAAAGACCTAGAAACCACAAAAAAAGCCTGTGCTAAATATAGATATTACCCAGTAACCGTTATTAATTTTCTTGAAGGCACACGCATTACACCAACTAAGCACGAGCATTCGCAGTCACCCTATCAACACTTACTAAAGCCCAAGTCTGCTGGTGCTGCGTTTGTCATTTCAGCCTTGGGAGATCGTATGGATTGTGTGTTAGATATGTCCATTGCCTACCCGCAAGGCATCCCAAGTTTTTGGGATTTTTGCTGTGGACGTGTTCAAGACATTTGTATTGATATTAAACTGCGTCCTATTCCTGAGCATTTTTGCCAGCGTAACTACGAAAGTGACGCCGAATTTCGGCAAGAGTTTCAGTCTTGGGTCAATGCTATCTGGCTAGACAAGGATCAAACTCTGTCACGCCTTAAAACCTTGGAGTAATTATGTCTGTTTCACAACCTGCCCGTTTTGGCGAAGATTGGAGCGATGAGCGCATTGCTGGTTATTTAGATCGCTTACCACCCGCTGGTGATAATGCTGACTTTAATGTGCTCTACACCGCCTATAAACATATGCGCCTAGACGACTTTCAACGCTTCTTACTAGCTTTTGCAAAACAAGGTCGCGACATTAATGGCACAAACTCACAAGGCCAAACCATGCTTGCCTTGGTTAGTGGGCATGCACAAAGTGAAGGTTTTGCTGAGGCATTACGAGCTCACGGAGCAAAGCTTTGACACAACATAAACGGGTGCCACAAATCCGTCGCAACCCGAAGTCAGGCGGCATGCCGCACAATCGTGGCTTGCTGTATTTAATTAAAGATTATTTCAGCATCTTGTTTGATCTGAAGTTTTCACGTTATTTAACCGTACAGCTGCTGCCATTACTCTATGTTGTTTTGGTGATTGGAGGCTTAGGCGTTATCGCGCAACAAGTTTGGGATGCCTTTGCTGTTTCTACTCAACGGGGCTTAATGTTTTTATTAGCCTCTCCGCTTGCTGTATTGGTATGGGCATCAGCTTGCCGGGCAACCACTGAATTTTTGCTGGTTGTATTTAGGATGTCGCAAGATGTACAGACGCTGGCAAGCATTAAACCCACCGTCGACAAGCTCGATAACTTATTTAGTGGTCCTAACTGGATTTCACGCTTAATGCCCTTCATTAAGGCGTATCAAGCGTCTCGCGATGACGATCCAAATCATAAAAACTGAGGTAATGCATGAAACTGCTGTCGGCCAATACCAGTCGCATTGTTAAAGATGTAGCCAGTGTCACCACGTTTTATCCTGATGTAGAGGCCGATGCCGACGCCACAGGTGTGAGTGAAAGTACTAAACGCAAACTATGGGCTTGTGTTGAAGACTATTACAAAACTGGTGTATCACCCGCTGTATCAGTGTGTATTCGTCGTCATGGTCATGTTTTATTTGATCGTGCCATTGGCCATACGGTAGGCAATGGTCCCGATGATCATGCAAGTACTGACAAGGTCTTGGCGACGCCAGACACCCCGTTCTGCTTGTTCTCGGCATCCAAAGCCATTACCGCCATGTTGATTCATAAACTGGCCGAAACGCATCAGCTCGATTTGCTGGCACCGGTGGCGCATTATTTGCCGGAATTTGGTAATCAAGGTAAGCAATACACCACCATTGCTCATGTACTGAGCCATCGCAGTGGTTTCCCATCGATTCCAGCCAACCAAGACTTAGATGTATTTTTTGATACACCTAAGGTAGTGGCACTATTAAACCAAGCTAAACCATCACATCGTAGCGGTCATCATGTGGCCTATCATGCCATCACGGGTGGTTATATTTTGGGTGAGCTGATCACTAAAGTGACAGGTCAAACCCCTCGTGAATACTTGCAAAACACAGTCTCAGACCCACTCGGTTTAAAGATTTTTAACTATGGCTTAGCGCCAGAACATCGCGGCACCGAAGCAAGACACTACGCTACTGGCTTTAAACCTGCCTTGGGTGTCGATTACTTCATTAAGCATTTGCTTGGCGGTAGCCTAGATGAGCTGATCAGTGTTACCAATGACCCTCGCTTTTTAGACGTGATTTCACCAGCGGCGAATATTTATGCCACCGCCAACGATAGTTGTCGCTTTTTTGAATGTTTGTTACGTGGTGGCAGCCTTGATGGTGTCCAAGTCTTTAAGCCAGTTACCATTGAGCGCGCTATTTTGGAGGCTGGCAAAACCCAATTTGACCGTAGTTTGTTAGCCCCTATTCGCTACAGCCACGGCATGATGTTAGGTGCAAACCCGTTAGGCATGTATGGTCCTATGACAGGCAAAGCGTTTGGACACTTAGGTTTCAGTAATGTGTTTTGCTGGGCAGACCCTGCCCGCGACCTATCGGCCAGTATCCTAACCTCAGGCAAACCCATTGTTGGGCCACACATTCCTGCCTTGGGCAAACTATTAACAGCAATATCCTTTTACTTAAAGCAACCGCAGTGATGGATGACAAATGACACAAAACATCGCTATAATGATTTTCTGTGAACAGTCATTCACTGAAATGAGAATAAATGCCTTATGACACATGAGCAAACAAAACCACCAATTAACTGGCCCGGCGCTTTTGTCTTGGTGGGTACACCGCTACTCGCTATGATTTTGTTACCGTGGTTTGCATTAAGTTACGGCTTTACTGCCGTGGCTTGGATTAGCTTTGTTGTACTCGCCATTCTTAATGGCATCTCGATTACAGCGGGTTATCACCGCCTGTGGGCGCACCGTGCCTACGAGGCACATTGGTCTGTCAAAATCTTTTTTATGCTGTTTGGCACCATGGCTATTCAAAACAGCATTTTAATTTGGGCTTCTGGCCATCGTACTCATCACCGTCACATTGATGATGTTGATCACGACCCCTACTCCATTCGCCGTGGCTTTTGGTTTGCTCATATCGGCTGGATGTTGCGTCAGTACGAGTCAGGCAAAGACGACTTCCGTAATGCACCTGACCTGCTCAATGACCCTATTGTGATGTTTCAACATCGCCACTACATCAAATTAGTGTTGATTATGAACATTGCTTTCCCCATGGCCCTAGGCTACATGCTGGGTGACATGTGGGGCGTATTGTTGCTAGGCGGCTTGCTGCGCTTAGTGTGGAGCCACCACACCACATTTTTCATCAACTCATTGGCGCATATGTGGGGTACACGCCCATATACCGATGAAAACAGCGCACGAGACAACCCAGTGTTGGCATTTGTTACCTACGGTGAGGGTTACCACAACTATCACCACATTTTCCAATACGACTACCGTAATGGCATTCGCTGGTACCACTTCGACCCAACCAAATGGCTGATTGCAACATTATCGGTGTTTGGTCTAACCAAAAACTTAAAGCGCTGCCCTGACTTTGCCATTCAAAAAGCCAAACTGACCATGCAATTTAAGCGTGCAGAACATTCGCTGTCTTTGCATGATATTGGCCAAGCCAAACTGGATGCATGGCGTGCTAAGTTGTCTAAAGAGTATGAGCATTACACTCAAGTAATGGCCGAGTGGGCTGCCTTAAAAGAAGCTTGGTATGCTGAAAAGAAACAAAGCATGCTGCAGAAGTGGGAAGAAACCAGCTTTAAAACCCGTTTTCAAGAGCTTGAATTCCGCATGAAAATGCAAAGCAAGCGTCTGCATTTGTTGACCCAACAGGTTACTGCCTAGGGCATGCTGCAATTCGACAATTCCTATGTGAACACCCTGCCGAACGTCCTCTGGCGTCGGCAGGAGCCCACCCCGCTGCACCAGCCTCACTTAATTAGTCTTAACCACAAACTCATCACAGCACTCGGGCTCTCTCCGTCGTGGTGGAAATCTGAAGACGCATTGGCTGTTTTATCAGGGCAGCAAATATTTCCAGGCAGCAACCCCATTGCTATGAAATATGGTGGCCATCAATTTGGTGGCTGGAACCCAGACTTAGGTGATGGGCGCGGCCTGTTATTAGGCGAAATCCTTGATGATGCTAAGCAACGTTGGGACTTACACCTAAAAGGCAGTGGACCAACACCATTTTCTCGCATGGGTGACGGTCGCGCAGTTTTGCGCTCCAGCATTCGTGAGTACTTAGCAGGCGAAGCGCTACATCATCTGGGCGTTCCAACGACTCGTGCATTAGCCTTGGTTGGCTCCAGTGAGCCAGTACGTCGCGAGCGCATGGAAACTGGTGCAACACTACTACGTATCGCAGATAGCCATATTCGTTTTGGCCACTTTGAGTGGTTAAGCCATAGCGGCAAAATTCATGAATTAAAACAGCTTGCCGACTACGTCATTAATCGTCATTACCCAGACTGTGCCACCGCCAATGACCCATATGCTGCATTTTTCACGTCTGTCGTTAAACGCACGGCAACACTTATGGCCGACTGGCAACGTGTTGGATTTGCTCATGGCGTCATGAACACTGACAACTTTTCCATTACGGGTGCCACTTTAGACTTTGGGCCCTATGGCTTCTTAGATCGTTATGACCCTTATCTAATCTGTAACCACTCTGACCACAATGGTCGATATGCGTGGTACCTACAGCCCTCTGTGGGCTTTTGGAACCTGAATGCGTTAGCACATGCGCTATCGCCCATTATTCCTGTAACTGCGCTTAAGCAAAGCCTGGCTGAGTACGAGCCAACGCTAACTGCACATTATGATTTAGGTATGAATGCGCGCTTAGGATTACAACAGATCAAGACCACTGACCGTGCCTTGGTGCAAGGCTGGTTGTCATTACTGCAAACCGCTAAAGCCGACTTCAATTTAAGTTTTAGATGGCTAAGTTCACACACGATTGAAGCACTAATGGCAGATACAACACGTTGGGGTGATCAGGCTGATAGCGCTTTAAGCTGGCTTAAGCAATATCAACAGCGATGCCTAGAAGAAAGCATCAATGAGACTGAACGATTGCAGCTCATGCAATCCAAAAATCCAGTGTATGTACTGCGGAATTATTTAGCAGAACAAGCCATACAAGCAGCCGAGCAAGGCCAGTATGAGCCGCTACAGACCTTATTAACTGCACTGCAAGCACCTTTTGAAGAGCATGCAGCCTGGTCAGACTTGGCAGAGCCCCCACCTGCATGGGGACAATGCCTGTCGATCAGTTGCTCGTCTTAAGTTTTATGTAGCATGCCTAAAAAGTAGCTACTAAAGTCTTTTAGCTCTCGTGGTTTTAACGCAGGAATTAAACGGTTAATCGCCATTTTGAGCGCTTTATCAATCGCAACGTGTCCCATGTTAAACATCTTCTGAGCAATAAAACCTAACTCAATGGCATCACCCGTTTCGACATAAAACGCCTGTGTGCTGAGCTCAGCAAAACGTAAAGTGGCTTGCTTCATGGTGACTACATCACCCTCACCTAATGCCGCTTTTTGCCAAGCGCCATGTAAAAGCTGGTAATGAGGGTTGGCCGGGATTCGCGCCAAATCCGCCAAAACAACCTTAAGTAATTGATACTAAAGATTAATCAAGTCAAAGCTCCGAGTGCGGCACGAAAGCGCTGCTGTAACACATGAGTATACTTTCGTGCCATCCCGTCAC